>CANGCU010000125.1 GCA_947452355.1 Microbacteriaceae bacterium
GATGACGGTAATTGGAATTGGAATCGCGTCGGCCCAAGGCGATGGCGGACGATGGGACATCGCCGCCGCACTCATCATTCCGGCAGCGGTTGTCACAATTTTTATGCTTTTCAACCGCGAAGTTTCGCGTCATCTGTCCCGTGACGCATAACATCTGCTCTTAATCGCCCATCACACGGCGAAACAACAACAGGTAGTCGACAATAGAGTTATGGCCACCGTTGACCAGTCGAAGACGCCCTATGCGGATGCTCTCGTTCAGTATGCAAAGCGGGACACACTTCGACTGAACGTGCCAGGACACAATGCCCGCGCCGACGGTGCAACTCGACTCTCAGAATATTTCGGGCAACACATTCTCGAACTCGATCTGACGCCGTTGCTTCCCGGAATTGACAGCGGTGAGGGGAATCCTCTCGCCGAAGCGCGCGAACTCGCCGCTGCCGCATGGGGCGCCGAGAAGACATGGTTCCTCACGAATGGAGCATCACAGGCAAATCGAATCGCCGCGCTTGCCATTGCACAGTTCGGTGATCCCCGGCATCCGGTTCTCGCGCAGCGCAGCGCGCACTCGAGTTTTATTGATGGGATTATTCTCTCGGGGTTGTTGCCGGAGTGGATCGTTCCCACAATCGACCACCACCACGGAATCAATCACGGCGTGACCCCCGAATCGTTCGAGGCGGCGCTTCGGGCGAACCCGACTGCGCGCGGCGCGTACATCATCAGCCCGTCATATTTTGGCGCGGTCGCCGACGTCAAAGCCATCGCCGCGATTGCGCACCAACACGGAATTCCACTCATTGTCGACGGAGCGTGGGGGACCCACTTCGGATTCCACCCCGACGTTCCTGAGAACCCGCTTCGACTCGGAGCTGACCTTTTGGTGTCGTCGACGCACAAACTAGGTGGCAGCCTCACGCAATCGGCGATGTTGCACGTTGGGCATGGCCCGTTCGCCGATCAATTTGTCGCAATCATCAATCGAACTTTCGTCCTTACCCAGTCGACGAGCAACAGCGCATTGCTTCTGGCATCGCTTGATATCGCGCGGTCGTCACTGGCCACGGGGGAAGACCTCATCGCCACGGCTATTCGCTCCGGCGACCAGCTTCGCGAACGCGTGCGTCACCACCCGCGACTTTCGGTATTGAGTGACGATTTCGCTCAGTTCCCCGACATTGCGGGCCACGACCCATTACACGTGTCGATCGATGTCAGCGGGTTGGGGCGGTCGGGACACGAAGTGCGTACAACGCTGATGACTGACTTTCACATCGAAACCGAAATCTCGACCGACAATTGCATTGTCGCCATCATTGGACCCGGGCATCCCGTTGACGTCGATCGCCTCATGGCGGCGCTTGATGCACTTGCCATCGACGATTCGTCCGATGGAGAGCAACTTCCGCTCGATCTTCCCGCTGCGGGCGAGGCGCGAATGCTTCCGCGCGATGCCTATTTCGCGACCTCCGAGGTCGTCGATGCGGATTCGGCAATTGGTCGGATTTCCGCTGACACACTCGCGGCCTATCCGCCCGGAATCCCCAACGTCATGCCCGGTGAAATCATCACGAGGGAAACTGTTGAATTCCTGCAACACACCGCTGCGCAACCCAATGGGTACGTGCGCGGCGCTATCACCTCGAGCGCAGATCGTTACCGGGTCGTTCGCTAGGTAAGGTTCACCTTTCTGGACGTAACACACCGCACTTGATTGGATGGTTTCATGACGACCTCAACGTATGAACCCCACCGTGTTTCGCATCTCGCCAAACTGAACTGGCTCCGCGCCGGCGTTTTGGGAGCGAACGACGGAATCGTGTCCATCGCCGCGCTGGTCGTCGGAGTCGCAGCCGCTACGACCGACATCGGAGCAATCATGGTGGCCGGAGTGGCCGGACTTGCCGCCGGTGCGATCTCGATGGGGTTGGGCGAATACGTATCGGTGAGTAGTCAACGAGATAGCGAACTTGCTCTCATTGACAAGGAAAAGCGGGAACTCATCGAGCAGCCCGAGGTGGAACTCGCCGAACTTCAAGCGATTTATGAGCACAAGGGTCTGCACCCCAAGACCGCCAAGCAGGTCGCGAAAGAGCTGACGGACTTTGACCCGATTCGCGCTCACCTTGAAGCGGAACTCAATATTCTCGAAGCGCACATCGTGAACCCGTGGCATGCCGCTTTTTCATCGACCTCATCGTTTCTCGCGGGCGCATTGCTTCCGTTCCTCACGGTTCTCTTTGCGGCGGAATCATTCCGCATCCCCGCGACGATTGCCGCCTCGATAATTGCGCTGGGCGCAACCGGCGCTGCGGGCGCTTATCTTGGCGGTAGTTCCATGTGGAAGTCCGTCATGCGCGTCGTCATCGGAGGCGCTGCAGCGCTCGCGATTACTTTCGCAATCGGATCACTCTTCCACACTTCGGTGGCTTAGACCCCGAGAGTCTCGCGCAGCTTGGCGACGTGACCCGTTGCGTTGACGTTGTAGAGCGCGTGGGTAATGGTGCCGGATTCGTCGATGACAAACGTCGAGCGAATGACCCCCTGAACCTCTTTGCCGTACATGTTCTTGGTTCCGAACGCGCCGTAGGCGTTGAGCGTCGACTTGTCTTCGTCACCGAGCAACAGGAACGGAAGGCTTTCCTGATCCGTGAATTCTTGAAGGGCTGTGCCCTTATCCGGTGAGATCCCGATGACGACATAGTTCTTTCCCGTGAAGGCGGCCATGTTGTCACGGAAGTCGCACGCTTGTGTCGTGCAACCGGGGGTCATCGCCTTCGGGTAGAAGTAGACGATGACGTTCTTGCCCGCGTAATCTGCGAGCGAGTGTGGAGTTCCCGATGCGTCGGGAAGGGTAAATGCGGGGGCTTTGTCGCCAGCGGTGAGAGTCATATCGTCAGATTACACCCGACACGTAATCAGGGTGCTCACGCAATAAACTGACGCCATGAGCGATATACGCATCGACGCGGAACCGTTAGACGTCCTCCGGCGTCGGCACTCGGAAAAGTGGCGGCATTTTCCCGCCGACGTGCTGCCGATGTTCGTCGCCGAGATGGATTACCCCATCGCCGAGCCGATAAAGCGGGCGCTCACGGACCTGATCGCATCTAACGACCTGGGTTATTTGGGGGACGTTCCCGAGATTGGTCCCGCATTTGTCGAGTTCGCGACGAACCGGTGGGGGTGGACCCCGGATGTCACGAACATCCGGCTCGCCGCCGACGTCGGTGTCGCGACGGTTGAATATCTTCGAGCCAACAAGGCCGAGTCCGTGATCGTCACCTCGCCGGTGTATTCGGGATTTTGGAGTTGGCTCAACGAGCTCGCGATTGACATTGTCGATGTCCCATTAACCGAGAAATTCGACCTCGATTTCGACGGCATCGAACGGGCGTTTGCGGGCGGCGCGAAATTCTTTCTGCTGTGCAATCCGCACAATCCATTGGGTCGGGTCTTCGGGCGGGACGAACTTCTGCATCTCGCCGAGATCGCCGATGCCTACGGGGCCACCATCATCGCGGACGAGATTCACGCGCCTTTGACTTTTCCCGGAACCGAATTCGTCCCGTACCTTTCGCTCGGTTCCGTCGCAGAGCGAACCGGGGTCCTCATCACATCGACGTCGAAGTCGTGGAACTTGGCGGGACTCAAGGCGGCCTTCCTCCTCGCCTATGGCGATAAGGCCGGAACTTTCGACAAACTTCCGAGATCGATGCACTACCGCTCGTCCATACTCGGTGCTTTTTCGATGGCGACCGCGTTTTCCGAGGGGACGCCCTGGCTCGATGCGACAATCGACACGATTATCACCGCGCGTGACCATTTCGTGAGCGAACTTGCGCGGTTACTTCCCGCAGCACGGCTGGAATGGATTCCCGACGCCGGGTACCTGGCGTGGATTGACGTGTCCGGACTTGGACTCGGAGACAACCCGCATGAGCGAATCCTCGTTGACGCGAAGGTTGCCCTCGTCGCCGGCACCCAATGTGGCCCCGACTACGTGAATCACGTTCGCATCAATTTCGCCACGAGCCACGACATGATTACCGCCGCGCTCGAACGGATCGCGGCAATCGTCTAGTCGTTGATTTGGCGATAA
>CANGCU010000126.1 GCA_947452355.1 Microbacteriaceae bacterium
GAATTCACAAATGTCGTCAGGTCACCGGAGGAATCCGCCCACACAGCGCCCTTGGCGCTCCCTGCACCGACCTCCACGTCGGAATTAACCTGAACGTCAATCGGGTCCTCGGTCGGGTCAAACGACACGAGTGCGCCGGTCGTTGTGTCGAACCCGTAGGCCATGGTCGAGCCACCCGATTGGACGATGGCGAAGTCCCCGATGTCGACGCTCGTTGGCGCCGAGTTCATCGTGCCGATGTCGGTGGCCGCAGCGGTGTCAAGATCGACGCTCCACACCGACTTTGCCGTGTTGTCAATGGTGATGAGGCTCGTGCCGTCCGCCGAAACATCCCCAGCAGCGAAAAAGTGAGACGAGTCAAGTCCCGTAATTGTTCCCGACGAACGCTCGACAGAGCCGTCGGATGCGATCTTCAACAAATGAACACCCGACTCAACCGCATAGATGAAATTGTCGACGGTGTTGTAACCGCCCGCGTTGTACGAGCTGCTGTTAGCTGATCCAACATCGGTGTACGTCAACTTGGGAGGCGATTTCGACTTATCGACCTCGCCGATCTTGAGCTGTGCACCGACAACCTGATAGGTCACGCTGTCACACGTAAAGGCGGAGCCGAGGGCACTGGCCGGCGTCACCGGCAAAGTTGCAAGCGCCGCAACGGCGACAGTTGTAATCGTTTTCTTCATTGAATTTCGAGTCACTTTCGATGTCGATGATGACAGGGTTATCGACATGGTTATCGATATGGTACTAAACCATTGCGATAAAACCGTGAACCTATTCCTCACTTATTTCTTGTTGCGATTCGCGCGATGATAGGCGTCATGGCCGCGGGGCGTAATCTGGGAAATATGGACAGACAATCACGAATTCGCTACGGGATTTACCTCACCCTCTCGGGAATAGGACTCGTCACCGCCTTGGTCTTCAACGGTCTCGCGACGATGAATGGTCAGGACTACGTCGGCGCATGGTTTGGCTCAGCGGTCGATTGGGTACTGTCGGCGGATCTGTCTGTCGTCGCGATCGCCGTCGTCGTCTTTATGCTCGCCGAGGCGCGTCGGCTGGGCATGAAACGCGTCTGGATTTACCTCGTATTGTCGGGTTTCACCGCAATGGCGTTTACGTTTCCGCTGTTTTTGGCGATGCGGGAACGGCACGTTGCTGCACGCGCCACGCTACAAGAATGACAATCGCCAAATAAAGCACTTGGGACTCCGCGATAACGCGCTCCCACAACCCGACCATTGGTTGGGCGGGATTTGTCCAGACAGACAGAAAAGCGATTGACCCGACCGCAAAAATCGCGGTCGAGACGATCGAGGCGACGGGTCGCACAATCCACGGGTAGCGCCGATCAAACCGCATCGAGAACAACGGCCAGGCTGACATCAAGACAAAGGTTGACATGGCGAAGACGCGGTGCCAGAACGACGATGTTGCCTGAGTGGGAGTCGCGAAAAAGGTGAGCCCGTATGTCGTGATTCCCGAGAGAAAAATCACGATTCGCCCCGGCATCGATAGGACGGGGGCCGAAAATGCAACGATCAGTGAAAGAGTCCCACCCACGAAGAAGAACGACGACTGCACCCACTTGACGGGCGAATCATCCGCCGCAAGGTCACTAATTGTTTGGGTGATGTGGTCATACCCCGGCCACAACGAGCCGGCAACAATCCACCCCATCACCGCCTGAATCGGACCGATGATGGCGGCAAAAAATGCCGGACGGGCAACAAGATTCATCTGTCAATCTTACGAGTCATGACAGAATGCCGATTCGCCTCAGTCGGTCGAGTGCGGCGTCTTCGATGGGGCTTTCGGGGCCAATCGCGGTGCGGATCAGGCGCAAAACAAGGCGAGTCGCGGGAACGACAATCCAGCGCGGTTTGGGCGTGAGCCCGAGCATGTCACAAAACTCCGATCTCATCGACACCACCGCGGCATCAAACAGGAGGCGGTAAATCGGGCGGACCAGGACGGGAAGTGGGGGCCGTCGGATGAAACCAACGACGGCCATCGTCGACGGGGTGGACACGAGTACCCGTCGCGTCCACAGGTCGGTGATGATCGAATCCATTTCGAGGCGCGTCGAGGGGGTTTTGCGTAACCCCAGCGGTTCGACCGAACGTCCCCACTGTTCGACGTAATTGTCCGCAGGGGTCGCAGCGTCGCCTCTCGGGATCGGTGTCAAGGCATACATTTCATGGGCAACGAGGAATGACTCCATAAACGCGACGTGGACCCACAACAGCAGGTCGGGATCGGCTGCGCGGTAAGGTCTGCTTCCGCCATCAACCGTTGCGTAGGACCCCGTCACTCGTTCGTGGAGGCGATTTACTCGATTCGCTTCCTGGCTCACAGCCGCGTGACTTCCGAACGTGGTGACTGTCAGCCAGCGGATTGTCCCGGCTAAACGACCGAGTGGATCCTTTTCATATCGCGAGTGGTCGGACACACCGGCCAACGAACCCGGATGAAGCGCTTGCATCAACAACGCGCGAATTCCACCGACAAGAGTCCCAAAATCACGGTGCACAACCCACGGCGCATCGGTTGGCACAAATAGTCCACCCTCGTCACCACGGGCGATGACATCAAGCCACGGCGGGTTACCGTCAGCCGCTCCAGACAGCAATTTTCGGAATCGGATCGAAAACCATTCCTGCAGGGCACTGTTCGAGGTCATTGTGCCAATAGCCTAGGGGGACAAACTTTCATTCCCGACGGAGGAGCAGAAATGGCATCACTCACGGACTCAACGGTCCTCGTGATTGGAGCAACCGGCGGCATTGGCGCGAGCCTGTGTGCGGCACTTCGCGATGCCGGAGCGACCGTTTTCGGCACGACTCATGTTCCCGAACGACTCGCCAGTCTCGCCGACACGACCTCGACATCGCATGTGCTTGACCTCGCCGACCCGGATTCCATTGCGGCATTTCTGGACGACGTTGAGTCCGAAGGGCTTTCGATTGACGGTGTCATTGTGGCCGCTGGAGTCGTCGGATTCGGCACCGCGGTGGATTCTCCCGCAGCTGGCTTCGACCGCATGATGGCGATCAACGCGACCGGACCCATCCACGTGCTCTCAGCACTTGCACCCGAAATCGGGAAATCGGGCGACGGGTTCATCGTGACGCTCTCGGGAATGATCGCCGAGACCCCGATGGCTGGTCTCTCGGCATATTCCGCGAGCAAGTCGGCGCTGCACGCCTTCAGCATCGCGGCGGGACGGGAGTTCCGCAAGTTCGGCGTTCGGTGGATTGACGCCCGACCCGGTCACACCGACTCGGGGCTGTCATCACGCGCGATTTTCGGCGAGGCACCAAACTTCGGTACTGGACTCACCACCGATGCGGTCGCTGCGCGAATCGTCGCCGCAATCCTCAACGACGAACGAGACCTGCCAAGTTCCGCCTTCGTCTAACGCGGAGGCTGAGGCTATTTTGCGACTTTGCCAGTCGCAGCACTCGTCGCGGTGACTGACGCGTATCCGGGTTTTGTTGCCGTAACGGTCACGGAAATCCTTTTTCCGCGGTCACTTCGCTGAAGCACATACGACGTGCCAGTCGCGGACGAGATGGGGCTGCCGTTCCGTCGCCAGCGTTGCGTGGTCGTCGCGCCAGACTCCCAGGAACCGACATCCACCGTGAGAGTATTGCCAACCCGCAGCACTCCCGAAATTGCGGGAGTATCGGTCACGTCCATTTCGGCGGCAACAATCGGTCCTGTTGTCGCGGATACGACTGAATCTTGGTAGTCCGTTTTGCTTGCCGTAACACGGAACGAGATACTCGATCCGACATCGTCGGGTTGGACAACGTATGTGTTGTCCGTGTCACCTGTCGCTGTGTCACCGACAAACCATTCAGTTGCCGTCGATACTCCAGCACCCCATGTGCCGACGTTTCCCGTCAACGTTTCCCCAAATCGTGCCGTGCCAGAAATTGATGGTGTTCCCGGCGTCAACGTGGGTCGGGTGTCCCCGGAAACCGACAATCGATATTCCCCAACGCTGCCGTAATCCGAGTAACCGGTGGACGACGCGCGCCCAAACCCGACTCCGTCGACGCTCACGAAATAGGTCTCGCC
>CANGCU010000127.1 GCA_947452355.1 Microbacteriaceae bacterium
CAACGTCATTCTCGAGGAACGCCCCGGCCAGCCCCAAGAGTTCTATTGGGACATCAACGGCGACGGCTGGAAGCAACCGTTCGACCGTGTGTCGGCCGATATCCGATTCGATACCTCAATCGACCGCGCGTTCACCGGCCAGGTGGCGTGTTACGCGGGGCGTTCGGGTTCGAACGATTCCTGTGACGAACTCAACGCGACGGACACGGGGGTCACCGCCTCGCAATCGTCACTCGACGCGAAGCAGACGCTGACCGTTGCTGCGCAATTTGCGCCGAGCACCTTTGTTCCGCGGGACAGTTCCTATTGGGCGTCGGGTTGGTGGCCCCTTCACCTCGGGTCGACCATCGCACTGGTCGCACTGTTCGGCGTGGTCCTCTTTCGAACGTTCACGGTCGCCAAGGGTGGGCGCGGACGGCCGACAATCATTGCCGAATACGGACCTCCCCCCGGAATTTCGCTCTACACGGTCTCGGCACTGCTCGGAAAGCCACAGCGCGTTTTCGCTGCCTCCGTAGTCGACCTCGCCGTCCGCGGTGTCATCGCGATCGAAGAGTTCGACCCGCCGGGGTTCGGAAAACGCGCGTGGGCGGTGCGGCTCACCGCAAAGCCCTCGGCCGCCGACCAGGAATTCGTCACCGCCTTGTTTGACGATGGCGCGGCAATCGGAGCAAGCGCGACGGTATCGAAACCGTCGAGTCGACTGACACAGCGAGTCACGGCCGTCGCGAGCCGCGCGACGAGGGCACTCATCGCCGAAGGACTCCGCCAATCTCCGCCGAACCGCGCGCTGTTCGTGTTGCTGTCGATTGCGGTGGCCGGAGCGGTCGAATATTCGAGTTTCGGTTTGTTGTCCGATCAACGTGGCGGATTCTTCAGCGTGGTCACATTATTCGGCGGTTTCCTCCTGGGTGCGACGAGCCTAATTCTCTCGAATCGCGCACCACTCACGGACAAGGGTGCCGAGGTGCGCGACCACGTGGCGGGGCTCGACCTCTACATTCGGGTCGCCGAAGCCGACCGCCTTCGGGTTCTGCAATCTCCGCAGGGCGCGCTGCGAACCCCGGTCGACACGACCGACAAACGTGCGGTTCTCAACCTGTACGAACTCGTGTTGCCGTGGGCGATTCTGTTGGGTCGCGAAAAGGACTGGTCGCACGTCCTCGAATTGGCCTATGACGGCAATTCCCCGGCCTGGTACCTCGGTTCGGTGCCGTTCAGCGCATCGTCGTTCAGCAGTTCACTCTCGGCGTTCTCGTCGTCGGCATCCGCCTCATCCGCGGGTGGTTCCGGCGGTGGTGGCTCCGCCGGTGGCGGTGGCGGTGGTGGCGGTGGTGGCGGCGTTTAGCCACATCACTGTGCGGCCGAGTCCGCCACGGCAAGGCCCACCGCGGTAAGGCCCACCGCGGTAAGACCCACCGCGGTAAGACCCACCGCATCACGGCCCGCACTCGTCAGTCGAACCTTGATCTCGGAAAACTTCCTCACATTACGTTTTTGGAAACCATTTACTCAAATAATTCGGTTCCCGGAAACAGAATCCATCAAACCGCCGTTTTTCGTTGGCACACTCACGATTGGTTACCGTCAACGTGGAAAAAAGTCGAAACGGTTTCCAAAAACGTCATGAGCAAGTGGTGGCGGTGGCGGCGGTGGTGGTTCCGGCGGTGGTGGATCCGCCGGTGGTGGCGGTGGTGGCGGCGTTTAGCAACAGCCCCGTCCAATGAATTCGGCATCGCCCGATTTCTGCGCTAAACTCATCCCAATGCCCGCCGCGGTTTCGCGAAGTTCAGGGCAACTCTTCACCCTCGAAGTTCAGGGCTTCGGCCGTTTCGAGTGTGGTTCGTAATCAAGGAGAACAATGGCCCAGACCGGCCGCAGCAAGTCCGCCCCTCGCGCGAAGCGCCGTCGACCGCTCGACGAAGAGGGCATCATCCCGATTCTCGCGCGCGCCGTCCGTGAGGTCGAAAACGCTGTCAATCGCGACGGCAAGGTCAACGGAACCAACCGAACCAAGTTCCACGCCGCCGGGCTGCTGATTCGCGAAGAAAAACAGCGCATCGACGAGGACAAGTCGATCCCACAGAAGGAACGCGAGGACATCAACAAGCGCCTCGACGGCCTCGCGATGATCATGGTCAAGGCTCTTGCGCGCGACCAGTCGCTCGGTGCACTGCTCGACCCGAATGCGCCCGTGTCGCAGGCGACGCAAAAACTCAAGCGTGACATGCTTCTCGCGTCCGGTGCCGAACTCGACATCGATGACATCCTCGTTGTCGATGAATCGCCGGCGATGACCGCGGACGCGACCAAGTCGGTTCTGCCGAACAGTGTTCGCCGCGCCGAACTCGCGAACCCGTTCCTTCCGCCCGTGTACGCGCCGAACCCGCGGGTGACCGGTCGCCTACAGAACTGGGAACTCATCGAACCGCTGTTCCGCGCGTTCGAACAGGGCGGTCAGGCCGCCAGCATGGAACTTCCCGAGGCCAAGTCGCTCGCGACACCCGGCGACCTCGACCTCATGCGTCACCAGGCGCGTTTCGTTGAGTCGGCGAAGGCCGGACACCGCAGCTACCTGCTCGCCGACGAACCCGGTCTGGGTAAAACGGCACAGGCGCTCCTCGCCGCAGAGGCGACGGGGTCGTTCCCGCTTCTGGTCGTCGTCCCCAACGTCGTGAAACGAAACTGGGAACGCGAAGTGCAGCGCTGGATTCCTCACCGCGTCGCTTCGGTCATTCACGGTGACGGCGACGACCTTGACGCCTTCGCCGACGTCATCATCATCAATTACGACATCCTCGACCGCCACGCGGGCTGGGCGAGCCGTTTCGGTTTCGCGGGCATGGTCGTCGACGAGGCACACTTCATCAAGAACCGTGAGTCGCAGCGTTCGATGAATGTCCAGCGCATCGCAACGGCTGTCCGGTCTCGTCACGGAAACCCGCTCATGATCGCCTTGACCGGAACGCCTCTTATCAACGAGGTCGAAGACTTCCGCATGATCTGGAAATACCTCGGCTGGATCGACGACGAAAAGCCGACAACGGCGCTCATGGCGAAACTCGAGGGGCTCGACCTCACCCCAGCTGACGGTGGCTTCTTCCCCGAGGCGCGTCAGTGCGTCATCGACATGGGAATCGTTCGCCGCCGCAAGGAAGACGTCGCCAAGGACATTCCCGCGCGTCGCATCGCCGACATTCCGGTCGAACTGGATGACGAAATTGGTCGCTCGATTCGCGACAGCGAACAGGCGCTCATGAAGCGACTCATCGAACGGTACGACCGAATCATTGCTGGTCGCGGTGATCGCCCGTCCGGAATCGACGAGGACATCGTTCGTCTCGTTGCCAATTCCGAGGTCGAGGAATCAAAGAATTCGACCGCGCAGGACAACGTGTTTGCGATGGTTCGTCGGATTGGGCAGGCGAAGGCGACCCTGGCGGCCGACTACACGGTCCAACTCGCGAACAGCGTCGGCAAGGTGGTGTTCTTCGCCAAGCACATCGACGTCATGGATGCCGCCGAGGCGCACTTCGCCAAGGCCGGTTTCAAGACCACGTCGATTCGCGGAAGCCAGTCCGCCGACGCGCGCACCAAGGCGATCGACGATTTCATGAACGACCCCGAGGTCAAGGTCATCGTCTGTTCGCTCACGGCGGCCGGGGTCGGTATCAACCTGCAGGTCGCGTCCAACGTCGTCCTGTCGGAACTGTCGTGGACGAGTGCCGAACAGACACAGGCCATCGACCGCGTTCACCGTATCGGGCAGGAACTACCCGTCACCGCGTGGCGCATCATCGCCGCGCAGACGATTGACTCGCGAATCGCCGACCTCATCGACTCCAAGGCGGGGCTTGCCGCGCGTGCTCTCGACGGTGACGACAGCGAACTCGAACAGAGCATGTCGGTTCAGATGGCGGCCTTGACGGCGCTGTTGACGGACGCGCTCGAACAGCGTCTCGCGATCTAGATCTGGCCGAACTGTGCGCCGCACTCGCGGCACTGATACGCGGGGTCGTTGCCGCTGATCACGCATCCGCCGAGGACGATGTGGCCCTCGATTTGGGCGCG
>CANGCU010000128.1 GCA_947452355.1 Microbacteriaceae bacterium
AATAACCAGCCTTGTTCAAAACTTTGACGACGGGGAACCCGGTCTTCAGCGCGTACGAATACTCGACATACGTGATCGTCCCCTCGTTAGCCTTCTGGGCCACGTAACCAGAGACACCCTGCGAGTTGGGCTGTGCAACCATTCCCGATTTCGTCGGGTAATTTGACGTCTGGCCGCAAGGAGTGGATCGTCCAACAGAATGACAATACGTGTCCCAGATTGAACTGTATTTCTTTGACATCCACAACGTGAATTGCGCGGTCGATCCCGACCCGTCCGAACGAACCACCGGGACAACAGTGCGATCCGGGAGTGTGAGCCCTGGGTTGTCCTTAGCAATCGCCGGGTCATTCCACTTGGTGATGACACCAGTGAACATTTTGGAAATGTTTTCACCTGATAACCGCAGGTTAGTTATTTGCTCGCCACCCGAGGTGAGGTTGTACATGAAAGAGGTACCACCCGCGACAATTGGCATATAGGCAAATCCCTGGTTGGGAAGTGTGTCAGGCACACCATTGTCCACAAGCCCATAAGGAATTTCCGAGACTGCATAGTCGACCGTTCCACCCTTGAATTGGTTTCGGCCGTCGGTTGAACCCGTCGATGCATAGTTGATTTTCATTCCATATTGAACGACGTTCCGTCGCCATTGGTCGATGGCGTTAGAACTCCACGACGAGCCTGCACCCGAGATGGGAACATACGACGTCGCGAAAGCCGCACCAACGTTGATTGATGCCATCAACGAAGCGAGTATGAACGCCAGGCTAGCGACGAGCCGGCGCAAGAGGGGAAATTGTTTGTTCACGAGAGTTCCTTTGAACGGTTTGCGGTGCCGCGAGACGTGATGATTTTCCGGACAGTTGCGAAACGTTGTCCAACGTTTGCAACGAGCATGTCGCGTCGAATTCGAGCGCGAGCCGATTTCTCGGGGGTCATTCCACCAACCCAGCGGGCGATAACGAAGAGAGTCAACACGACCGCCATGAGTACCGCGGCGGTCCCGAAACCTCGGGCAATCATGGTCGGCTCGGGGGATTTGACGAACTGAAAGATCGCAAGTGGGAGCGACACCATCGGGTCCGCGAGTGGGTTGACGTTAAGACCCGCGGTAAATCCTGACGTTAGAAGCACGGGGGATGTTTCGCCAATACCGCGAGCGGTTGCCAAGATGATTGACGTCGTGAGTCCGGACCGAGACGTCGGAAGGACAACGTTCCACACCGTCTTCCACTGCGATGCACCAAGACCGATGGATGCCTCTTTGAGCGTCTGCGGAACGAGTCGAAGAACGACGTCCGCCGAGCGAATCATGATGGGCAGCATCATGACGCTGATTGCGAGAGACGCGGCGAACCCTGACTTGGGGACCCCGAACATGAGAATGGCGGTGGCGAAGATGAACAGGCCCGCCACGATAGATGGAAGTGCCGTCATGGCCTCCACAATGGTTCGAACGAACCGCGAGAACCTGCCCGGGATTTCGTTGAGATACACGGCCGCGGAAATGCCCAGCGGAATCGTGATGGCAAGGGCGATCGAAATCTGGATGAGCGATCCGGCAATCGCATGGATCACGCCACCCTTCGTGAGGGGGTCGAGCGGACCGGCTTCCTGCATGTCCTGCGTGTAAAAGTTTCCGAACGGCAAGGCTTGGGCACCGCGACCGATAACGAACACGATGACGAAGATGAGCACCGAGAACAACAAAACCGCGACGCTCGTGACAACCACGCTGATCACGCGGTCGACGACAAACGTCTTCGAGTCATCGATTGAGACCAGGAGGGCGTACAGACCAACGAACAGGACGTACCACACGACAAAGAAGGCCAGTTGACCGGTGATCGGGGCGATTTGGGTTGTGAGGACGATGGTCAATGCGAACGCTGCGACTGCAGCACCAAGAATCGAGAGAAGGTCGCCGACGCGAATTCCCCCGAGGGTTCGCTTGGGCTCGATCCCGACGAATTCGCCCCGTGGGTGAACTGTCGTCGTTTTCGACGATGGACGCTTTTTGCGCGAAACCCCCACGAGCGCATTTGTGCTCGCGGGTGCCTTCTTCTTCCCCGCCATTAGGACGCGGCTCCCGAACGCGAGCGGGCGACGACCATCGAAGCCCCGAAGTTGACGATGAGCGTCATGGTGAAGAGTGCGAGGCCGGCGGCCATGAGCGCAGAGAGTCCCATCGGCGTCGATTCCCCGTAGCGAAGCGCGATAAGCGCCGCGACGGACGATGCGCCATTCTGCAAAATGTGCGGTTGGATAACGAATACCGGCGAAATGATCATGTAGACGGCGATGGTTTCGCCGAGTGCGCGGCCAAGTCCGAGCATGGTTCCACCGATGATTCCACCTTGACCAAAGGGCAATACGACGTTCCGGATCATCGCCCAGCGGGTCGCACCAAGGGCGAGGGCACCTTCGCGTTCGCCGATAGGGGTCTGTGAGAAGACCTCGCGCATAATCGACGTGACGATGGGGGTGACCATAATCCCGACGACGATTCCCGCAATGAACGTCGATGAGGTGTACACGGTGGTCGTCGCGAGCGGGTCGGTCGGATCGACGTTATCGACCGCAAACACGGGGATCCACCCGAAATACTGTGAAATCCAGCGTGAAACCGGGACGATTGCCTGCTGAAGAAAGAAGAATCCCCACAGGCCGAAAACGACCGAGGGAATGGCGGCCATGAGGTCGACAATCGAGACGAGAAAACCGCGCAGTTGGCGGGGTGCGAACTCCGTAATAAATAGGGAAGTCCCCAGTGCGAGTGGGAGCGAAACGCAGATGGCAACGAGCGCAATGAGAATCGTGCCGACGATGACCGCGGCAATTCCGAACTTGCCCTGATCGGGTTCCCAGGCTTGCTCGGTGAAAAAGTTGAATCCAACTTTGTTTAGAGCTTCCGAGGCTCGATACGCGAGAAACGAACCGACGAGAACCATGATGACGAGTACCGTCGACCCACCCGCGCGAATGATTCCGCGGAAGATTTTGTCGCCACCGTCACGGATAATCGTGAGTTTGCGAGGGGTGTCGTCGAGCATGAATCCGTTTCCGAATAGGGCAAGAGCGACATTTGTCGCTACCTAATGGTGTCCCAGAGAGGTAAACGGAGGGTGAACGGCAGTATCGGCTAAAAAGAATTCAGATTGCAGAATTTAGTGGTTCCGTGTGCTCACGAATCAGGTTTTGCATCAATTCGTTCGCGTGCATTGTCAGGTCTTCGTCGAAATACATCACGGCAAGACCTCGTTGAGATGCCGACGTTGCGGCGTCGTGACCACCACTGACAATCGCCGTCGCCCAGATGTCGCAGGTGACGATATCGTCACCGATGACGGTCGCGCCGACGATTTTCGGCCCCGACGTCACAGATCGCCAAATGTGCTCTCCGCGGTCGCCGGTTCCGCTCGTGGCGATGGCACACCACGTTTTGGTCAGCTCGACGGTTGCCACCGTATTCATGGATTCGAATGGGTGACCAATAGCTATCGGCCAGGTTCGATCGTCACCCGCCACGATGATGTCCCCACCGAAATTGAGTGAAAATTCTGTGATTCCGTGGGCTCGGAGGACGACGGCGCCGGCCGCAATCGCGTCCGCCTTGACGATCCCAGAAAGGTCAATGACACCGTCCCCCCGATGCGGCGTGAACGCACCGCCCGTTTCGTTGCGCCATTCGATGGCCCGAGAATACGTGTCCCGGAAGTCCTCACTCAGCGACTCCAATGTCACCTCGCCACGGGCTAATCGCGAAATCGGGGAGTCGTCGATGTATAACGAATATTCCCGCTCCAGAGAATCAATCACGTGCGTGACGCCCTCGACGGCGGGGCCGCGGGACGTTGCCAGACTGTCCGGAATACGAAGCGAGACAACTGTTCCCATCGCTTCCCAGACGTCGACGGTCATCCGGTGTAACCCGCTTTGTCGAGCGCCGCTTGCGCGGACTGTTTGTAGGACTCGGTCGAAATGGTGGCACGAGA
>CANGCU010000129.1 GCA_947452355.1 Microbacteriaceae bacterium
ACCGAAGACATCGACGGAATGACCGACGAAATTAACGTCAACATTGTGGCACTAACCCAACTGTCACGCCTGTTCCTCGCGCCCATGATCACACGTGGCCGCGGTACCGTCATCAACATCGCGTCCACCGCAGCTTTCCAGCCCGTACCCAACATGTCGGTCTATGCCGCAACGAAGGCGTACGTGCTCTCGTTCACCGAAGCGCTATGGGGCGAACTTCAGGGAACCGGCGTCACGGCGCTCGCGGTGTGCCCGGGCGGAACAGCGACCGAATTTTTCGACGTCGCCGGTGGTCGCGCGATGGGAAGCGCGCTCATGACTCCCGCACAGGTTGTCGCGACCTCGTTCGCGGAACTAGACAAGGCTTCCCCTGGTCCGAGCGTGATTGTCGGCGGACAAAACCGGTTTATGGCAAAAGCGGGTCGGTTTGTCCCCCGACGCCAACTCATCGCCGTCGCCAAGCGATTGATGCAGTCGAACTACTAGCGAGACTCCGATGGTGCACGAGGTACCGAATCAACTCGACGGTTTAACGTCGGTCGAGGCGGCAGCGCGTCTCGTCACAAACGGACCGAACGCAATCCGGAGCCATCGGGTTCGAGGCTGGAATGTCCTCGCTCGACAATTTCGAAATCCCGTGCTCGTTCTATTGGGCAGCACGGCACTCGTCACCTATTTCCTCGGGGACAGCTCGAATTCGGTTGTCATTCTTGGAATCCTTGTCATGAGTGTTCTATTGGGATTCGTTACCGAATACCGGGCCGAGCGCGCGACGGAATTGCTCCACTCACGGGTGCAACACCATGTGGTTGTCCATCGTGACGGAACAACGTTGTCAATTCCTGTCATCGACCTCGTCATAGGGGACATCGTGGACGTCTCGCTGGGAACCGTCGTGCCCGCCGACCTGCGCTTGTTGTCTGTCGAGGACCTCGAGTGCGACGAAAGCATCATTAGTGGCGAGTCCATGGCCGTCACCAAATCAATCGAGCCAAGCACATCGGACGAACCATTTCGAAATATTGCGCGCATGGGAACGATTGTGACGTCGGGCTTTGGCGCCGGTGTTGTGATTGCCACGGCAAGCGAGACCGAGTTTGGCCGCATCGCGATGAGACTAGGGGAACGGCAACCCGAAACGGATTTTCAGCAGGGACTCAGACGTTTCTCCGTATTTCTGGTTTACGTATCCGTGATTCTGACCTCACTCATTTTTGTCGCCAACACAATCCTGCAGCGACCGCTCATCGAGTCAATCTTGTTCAGTCTTGCGATTGCCATTGGTATGACGCCGCAACTGCTGCCCGCCGTGGTCAGTTCGTCGCTCGCGATGGGTTCCCGGCGAATGGCCAAGGTGGGAGTGCTGGTCAAGAGGCTCGTGAGCATTGAGGACCTCGGAGACATTGACATCCTCATCACAGACAAAACGGGAACGCTGACGTCCGGGCACATCAGTTTCGTGCGTGCGATAGCTGCCCCCAACCGAAATCCGTTGACGACAGGATTGCTCGCAACGGATACCCGGTTCAATCGAACAGCGACAGACATCGTCGGGCTGAACGCATTAGACGCGGCATTATGGGCACGCCGTGATGACGTGCCGGACCTCAACGGAGCGACTCGACTGGGGGTCATTCCATTCAGCCACGACACCCGAATCGTCTCGTCACTCGTCCAGCTCTCGTCGAGCGAGCGCATCGTGGCGGTCAAAGGATCCGCTGAGGACCTCGCTCCGTTGTGTACGGTCATGCCGCCCGAAATCACCACGGCGCTCGCGGAGGAATACGCCAAAGGATCTCGAGTCGTTCTCGTCGCGTCAAAAGCAGCGGGCCCATCGACAACGTTGAAACCCGAGGACCTCATGGGACTCACCGTTGATGGATTGTTGATTTTCTCGGACGAGGTGAAGGACAACGCTCGCGCGTCGCTCGATCGGCTCACCAAGCTGGGAATTGCCGTCAAGATTGCGACCGGAGACAACATCATTGTCGCAAAGGCGGTATGCGCTCAATTAGGACTTGATGTGTCCGATGCGCTGGCCGGCTCGGAAATTGACGGGATGGATGACGAGACCCTCCGTCACCGGGCACGCTCGGCGACCATTTTCGCGCGCGTTTCGCCCGAGCACAAAGCGCGAATCATCGAAGTGTTGAGGGGAGAAGGCTCGGCCGTCGGGTTCATGGGCGATGGTGTCAATGACGCCATCGCGCTCCACGTTTCTGATGTCGGAATATCAGTTGACACCGCAACAGATGTGGCAAAGGATGCCGCCGACATCGTGCTACTCAAGAAGGACCTCGGCGTTCTCGCGGATGGCGTCCTCGAGGGACGACGGGTGTTCAACAACACAATGAAGTACGTCTTTATGGGAACCTCGGGCGACTTTGGCAACATGTTTTCGGCCGCGTTCGGTTCCATCGCGCTCAATTTCCTGCCAATGACACCGGGACAGGTATTACTCAACGACGTTCTCTATGACTCGAGCCAACTCGCGATTCCGTACGACCGAGTTGACCCCGAGGCGGTTACCCGCCCGTCACACTGGAACATCGCGATGATCCGTCGATTCATGCTGACTTTTGGTCCGATCAGCTCAATCTTCGATTTTGCGACATTCGCACTGATGATCCTCGTGTTCCACGCCGGCGAAGCTGAATTCCAATCGGGATGGTTTGTCGAATCACTAGCAACGGAGTCACTGATCGTTTTCGTCGTTCGCACACGCCGAGTTCCGTTCTTCCGCAGCCTCCCGTCATTCGGGCTGATCGCGTCGGTCATTGCCGTCGTAGCGGTCGGCTGTTATTTGCCTTACTCGCCACTCGCGGAATCCATCGGCTTCGTTGCGCTTCCCGCTCCGTTCTTTCTCGCGCTGCTCGGAATGATCGTGTTGTATCTCGTGCTCGTTGAGTTCGCAAAGCACCTGTTCTTCCGCCGAGTGGACGGTGCCCCAGTCTTGCCATCACAGTCACATCGGGCAGCAGCACATCGGGTCGGCCGTCGAGCCGCCCGTTTTAGTTCGTCGTCGGTTCGCCATGGGAGTGCGCAGCGACGCTGAATCTCACAGGTCTTTCATAGAAAACATCAGGAATATCCACAGCCCCCTGACGTTGGCTAAGAGAATGACCACAAGTCAAAGTCAATTCCTTCGCAGCGCAAAGCGACGATGGACTGCGAAAGATTTCGCCGAATCGGTCATCCCCATTTCGACAGCCGTTGCCGTTGCGTTTTTCTTCGTCGACGGCGGCGCAAAGAATTTCCTCGACATCGCTAACCTTCCTTACGGCATCGGTGTCGTATCGGGACTTATCGGCACAAACCTTTTTCTCGTCATGATGGTGCTTGCTGCGCGAGTCCCCGCGATCGATTCACTCTTCGGCCACGACCGCGCCCTTGACCTTCACAAGAAACTGGGCAAGCCGGTCCTGTACTTGCTCCTCGTTCACATGGCCGCATTGATCGTCGACTATGCGTCGCGCGTCAACACCGACCTCTGGAGCGAAGTTGTCACGATGCTGGGTGTTAACGATTTACTCCTGTCGTTCCTGTCCATGGCCGTCATGGTTCTCATCGTCGTGACGAGCCTCGTTGCGGTGAAGAAGCGACTGTCACACGGTGTCTGGCACACCATTCACTTGATGTCGTATGTGGCGATGTACCTCGGAATTTTCCACCAATTCACCCAAGGAACGCTCTTCGCCGATGGAACAATTGGCCGGTGGTACTGGCTCGGCCTGTATGTTGTTGCGACCGGGAGCATCGTGACGTTCCGCATCGTGCTTCCCCTGCTTCGCTCGATGCGACACGGGCTCGTCGTCGAAAACATTGTCGTCGAAGGCCCCGGGACCGTGTCGATCACGATGCGGGGTCGAAACCTCTCCGCTGCGGGCTTCCGTGCGGGTCACTTTGCGCACTGGCGTTTCCTCGCGCCAAAACTGTGGACCGAGGCGCACCCGTTCTCGGTTTCGGCGGCACCGACTAATGACCGAGTTC
>CANGCU010000130.1 GCA_947452355.1 Microbacteriaceae bacterium
ACGCCGTCCCTCGGTCTTGATGGTTCCGAGACCGTCGATCGGGTTTCCGAGCGGGTCGATGACGCGGCCGAGGTAACCCTCGCCGACGGGGACCGAGAGGACCTCGCCCGTGCGGGTGACTTCTTGACCGGCCTGGACACCAGAGAACTCGCCGAGAACGACGACACCAATCGAATCCTCGTCAAGGTTCAGCGCGAGACCGAGGGTCCCATCGGCAAACTTGATGAGTTCGTTTGCCATGACACCGGGAAGCCCGTCGACGTGCGCGATTCCGTCACCTGCGTCGATGACGTGGCCGACCTCCTTCGCGCTCGACTTCGAGGGCTCGTACGACTTCGCGAAGTCGCCCAGCGCCTTGCGGATGTCATCCGGGTTGATAGTCAGTTCAGCCATTATTTTGTCCCTTTGTGTGGCGGTTAGCCCGCGAGTTTCGAGGAGAGTTCCGTGAGGCGCGAACGGATGCTCGCGTCAATGGTGTCGTTTCCGACCTGGACAGTGAATCCGCCAACGATGGAGTCGTCAACGATTTCGTCAATGTGGTGTTCGCGACCGAATCGCGCGCGCAACACCGTGTCGATGCGCTCGCGCTGTGCGGAATCGATGGGGCTCGCAACGGTCACGATAGCGACGCCGCGCCCCTTCTGGTCCGCGACGATGACCTGCGCGTCCGCCAACAGTGCACGAATACGGCGGCCGCGAGGTTGGCTCACGAGGTGACGAACGATTTCCGTCGTCGCGCCGCTTGCTCCCTTGAGAACAGCGCCCGCGAGAGTGCGCTTCGCCTCAGCCCCGCCGCGCTTCGCGCTGAGCGCCAATTCGAGGTCGGGGTGTGCTGCGACGGCACGCGCAATCGTGAAGAGTTCGGATTCGATCGCGTCCTTTGAGCCCGCCGCAATGACTCGAATTCCGATGTCTTCGATACCCGCGAGCATCTCGTCGGCGGACGACCAGCGTTCACCGACGATGACGTGCAGAAGAGACGTGGCCGTGGGGTCGAGCTTGCCGACAACACTGTCGACAAGTGCGGCCTTGGCTTTCGCGTCCGCAACGGGGTTTGCGAGTGCAGCACGCAGCGTCGGAGTTTCTCCGATGGCGCGGCCAACGGAGAGAATCGCGGCACCAGCCGCAATGCTCAAACCGCTCGCCTTCGCGACCGCGGCCTTAGCCGAGGTCAGCGCGACGCGTGATGCACTACCCATTACTTACTCTTCTCGGATTTTTCGATGTCGGCGAGGAACCGGTCAACGACGGCCGATGATGCCTTGGCGTCTTTGACCTGTTCGCCGATGACGCGACCCGCGAGTTCGAGAGCGAGTTGGCCCACTTCGGAACGCAGCGACTGGATCGCGGCAAGGCGCTCTGCCTCAATCTGTTGCTGCGCCTTGGTGGTGATCGCCTCGGCGGCGTCAGTCGCTTGGTCCTTCAGTTCGGCGAGGATGATGGCGCCCTCGGCACGAGCCTTGTCCCTGATGTCGGCAGCCTCGGCACGAGCTTCCTGGAGAAGCGCGTTGTACTTCTCGAGTGCCTCGGCAGCTTCCTTCTGCGCGGTTTCAGCCTGCGCGATTCCGCCCTCAATCTTTTCCGCACGCGCGTCGAGCGTCTTTTGCATATTCGGAAGCACGAGCTTCCAGAACACGAAGAGAACGATCGCGAACGGAACGACCGACCAGACGATGTCGTACATCTCTGGGATTAGGGGGTTCTTCGCCGGCTCAACCTCGGTCAGCGTCGTCGCCCACACGAATGCGTGCAGCATGTCGATTCCTTTACGGGGTTAGACGAAGATGAAGCCGGTTGCGATACCAACGAAGGCGAGTGCCTCGGTGAACGCAATACCGATGTACATGAGGACCGTGAGGCGGCCCTGAAGTTCGGGCTGGCGTGCAACCGACTCGATGGTCTTGCCGACGACAATACCTACGCCGATTGCCGGTCCGATGGCTGCGAGACCGTAGCCGACGGTTGCGATGTTTCCCGTGATCTCTGCGAGAACCATGGTGTTTCCTTCCGTTGTGACCCGAGTGGGTCGTTGTGGTTAGTGTTCTTCCGCCAGCGCGAGCTGGAGGTAGACAGCGGTCAAGAGTGTGAAAACGTAGGCCTGAAGTACAGCGACCAAGATTTCAAAGAGTGAGAAGGCGATTCCGAACGCAAGCGTTCCGGTGCCGAACACGTATCCGAACCACTGTCCGAATCCGAGGAAGAAAAAGTTGGTCGCACCGAATAGCAGCGCGAGCAATAAGTGCCCGACAACCATGTTCATGAGGAGTCGAAGGGTCAGCGTAACGGGGCGAAGAACGAACGTTGAGACGAGTTCGATCGGCGTCACGACGATGTAGAACGGCCACGGGACTCCAGGCGGGAAAAGTGCATTCTTGAGGAACGCGCCAGGGTGCTTCTTGAGTCCGGCGTAAATGAACGTGAAGTAGGTGACAACAGCGAGAACGAGCGGGATTCCGATGACCGACGATCCCGCGATGTTGAAACCGGGGACGATTCCCGTGATGTTGAGGAACAACACGAGGAAGAAGATCGTCGTGAGGATCGGGAGGAACCGGCGCCCGTCTTTCTTGCCCAGCAGGTCCTCGGCGATGTTCACGCGAACGAGGTCGAGTCCCATTTCGATGAGGCTCTGGAAACGGCCGGGCACCAATTTCATCCGTCGGGTTCCGAGCCAGAAGACAATGACCAACACGATGACCATGACCATACGAATGATCATGATTCGGTTCATCTCGAATGGAGTTCCGACGAACAGAACGGCGTCGGGGAAGAACTCGGTAATCGAGGGAGCGTGAAACTGAACGCCTTCGGAGAGAACAAGGCTGTTCAGTCCGTTGATCAAGGCAATCTCCTAATTTGGTGCGCTGTCGTAGCGCGCCCGCATGGGCTCAATGTCTCGACTCTATCATGTCGACGACCGGCACACGTGCTCGAGTTATCGCCACAACATCACTGATTAACGCGCCAACGACCGCCACGATGACACACACGAAGGTCACCACAACGTCGAATACGCCCGAATTTTTGATCGCGAACGACACGAAGAGAAACAAGACAAATTTCAGCAGCCACGACCCCAACACGACCGCGAAGAACAGCCCCGAAGCGATGCTTCCGCCACTGATTTTCTGGCCGAGGACGATACTTCCCGCGGTGATTCCCATGAACACGAACGCGACGGCACTGCCAACGAGGGCGCTCCAGATTCCGGTCGGTCCGGCCAAAGCAAATCCGATTCCGCCACCAACAAGGGCGATGGCGAGTGCGCTCAATCCACCCCACAACACGGAGGTCCGAAGTGCGGTGTTGGCGATCTGCACAGCGCTAGTCATTTGTGTCCTCCGGGATATCTCCGAACAGGTTGATGGGTTTCTTGCGACCGAGCGGTGCGATGGTCAGGATTGTTGTCACGACGAGACCGACGACAACCATTCCCGCAGCGAGTGGCGCAGCGATAAACATGAACGAGAGTGCGCCAACCGCAACCACGACGGTCCACGCATAAAGGATGAGAACCGCTTGGAAATGGGTGTGACCCATGTCCAACAGGCGGTGATGCAGATGCTTGCGGTCCGCCGAAAACGGGGATCGCCCGTTGATGATTCGGCGACTGACCGCGAGAACGAAGTCAACAAGCGGAACGACCAACACCGCGAGCGGCAGTGCCAGCGGAATGAATGCGGGAACCAACTGACCGGGATCGATGCGGGTGGGGTCGACCTGGCCGGTCACGGAAATGGTCGACGCGGCGAGCACGAGTCCGATGACGAGCGCACCGGAGTCACCCATAAACATTTTTGCTGGATGCCAATTGACGGGCAGGAAACCGATGAGGGCGCCACAGAGCGCGGCCGTCAGAAGGGTCGCGAGGTTGAAATAACTGGTCTGACCGGGTCCCGTCGCCAGCAGGTGGGAATAGATGAAAAAGACGGAACCAGCGATGAGAGTCACACCGGCGACCAAGCCATCGA
>CANGCU010000131.1 GCA_947452355.1 Microbacteriaceae bacterium
GAAGCGCAATCGATGGCGGAGTCACTTGCAACGTGGGGAGTCCGGTCGCTTATCTTTCCGTCGTGGGAAACCCTTCCGCACGAGCGTTTGAGCCCGTCGAGCGAAACGGTCGCCACCCGAATCTCGACCCTTCGAGCCCTTCGAACGTGGAACGGGATCGAGAGCCTCGTCATCATCGCAAGCGTTCGCGCCGCACTCCAACCGCTCGCCGACGATCTCGCGGATCGACCGCTGTTGACGATTTCGGTCGGAGAGCGCCGCGACCTGCTCGAGGTGTCACGGTCGCTGATCGAACTGGGATATCAACGCGTTGACCTGGTCACTCGCCGAGGCGAGGTCGCCGTTCGCGGCGGGATCCTCGATGTCTTTGCGCCGCTCGCCCCGCACCCCGTGCGAATCGATTTCTTCGGTGATGACATCGACGAGATTCGCGAGTTCGCCGTGTCGGATCAGCGAACGGTGGGTTCCGTCACGTCAGTCGACATCACGCCGGTCCGGGAAATCGCGCTCACCGCTGACGTTCGGACAAAGGCTCGAAAGCTCGCCGATTCATTTCCCGAACTGCGGTCACTCGCCGAACCGATAGCCGAGGGGATCGGCATCATCGGTATGGAATCGCTGCTACCAGTGCTTGTCGACCGCGTCGTGCCTCTCATGGATTATTTCCCCGAGTCGGCAACCGTCATTGTGGTCGGCCCCGACCGCGTTCGTGCACGTGCCGAGAGCCTGCGGATCACCAATCAAGAATTTCTTGCCGCCGCGTGGAATCAGGTTGGCGATGGCGGAGTCGTTCCGATCAACGTCGATACCGCGGATTTCGTTGAATTCGACCAGTTTCGAGACGATGTCGGCCGCCGCGACTTTTTCACGATGACGGCTCTGAATTCGGGACTCGAGGAACGAGTCGATTCGCGGCCAATCCCGTCGTTCGTCGGGGACCCGGACGGCGCCGTGACCTACGTTGGGGATCGCCTGTCGGCGAAGGGAATTGTCGTCGTTGTCGCAGCGGGACACGGGACACTCGAACACGCCCGCGATCTGCTCGCCGAGGCGGGATGCGCGGCGCGACCCGTCGACGAGATGCCCGAGAACCCCGAGCGCGGTGTCGCGTACCTGGTTCAGGGCTCGATCGATCACGGGGTCGAGATTCCCGATGCTTCGCTCACGGTCATGAGCGAAGCCGAATTCTTTGGTCGCCGCGAGACCCGTAACCAACGCGATTCGACGCGACTCGCGTCCAAGCGCAAGAACACCGTCGACCCGTTGCAGTTGACGGCGGGCGATTTCGTTGTCCACGAGACGCACGGAATCGGACGATTTCGTGAACTCGTCGAACGCGAGATTGTCGTCTCGTCGAAAACCACACAGAAGGCCCTGCGCGAATACCTCGTCATCGAATATGCGCCGAGCAAACGCGGGTATCCGGGTGACAAGTTGTTCGTGCCGACCGACCAGT
Source organism: Microbacteriaceae bacterium (assembly GCA_947452355.1). Lineage (GTDB taxonomy): Bacteria > Actinomycetota > Actinomycetes > Actinomycetales > Microbacteriaceae > MWH-TA3. The sequence continues at coordinate 1,457 of CANGCU010000131.1, forward strand.
TGGCGTTGGTGTCGAGGTATGTCGGTGGCGAAGACCCGACGCTGTCCAAGATGGGCGGGTCGGATTGGTCGTCGACGAAGGGTCGGGCGCGAAAGGCGGTCCGAGACCTCGCGGTCGGACTGGTCAAGTTGTATGCGGCCCGCGCCGCGAGTCGGGGGTTCGCGTTCCCGCCGGACACCCCGTGGCAGCGCGAACTCGAAGACGCGTTCCCGTATCACGAGACGCCTGACCAGTTGACGACGATCGACGAAGTCAAAGCGGACATGGAGAGCGAAATCCCGATGGACCGGCTGTTGGCGGGTGACGTCGGGTTTGGCAAGACCGAGGTCGCCGTTCGAGCCGCGTTCAAGGCGGTCATGGCGGGCAAGCAGGTCGCAATCATCGCTCCGACGACGTTGCTTGTGCGTCAGCACATCGAAACGTTCCGCGAACGGTTCGCCGGATTCCCCGTGCGGCTCGCTCCGCTGTCCAGGTTTCAAACGGACGCCGAGGCGAAACACACGCTCGCGGCGCTCGCTGACGGAACGCTCGATGTGGTCATCGGAACGCACCGCCTTCTGTCGAAGGGGATTTCGTTCAAGGACCTGGGGCTCGTCATCATCGACGAGGAACAACGATTCGGTGTCGAGCACAAAGAAGTACTGAAGCAACTCAAGACCAATGTCGATGTGCTCGCGATGAGCGCGACCCCGATTCCGCGAACGCTCGAGATGGCCATCGCGGGAATACGCGAGATGTCGACGCTCGCAACCCCGCCCGAGGAACGGCACCCCGTCCTCACCTATGTCGGACAGTATTCGGACGAACAGGTCGCCGCCGCCATCAAGCGGGAACTGTTACGCGAAGGTCAAGTTTTCTACGTGCACAATCGCGTGTCGACGATTCCCGGGGTCGCCGCAAGACTCGCGGAACTCGTTCCCGACGCGCGCATCGCCGTCGCCCACGGAAAACTGTCCGAGGCGGCGCTCGAAAAGGTCATGGTCGACTTCTGGGAACGCCGTTTCGATGTGCTCGTGTCAACGACCATCGTGGAAACGGGACTCGACATCCCCAACGCCAACACGCTCATCATCGATCGGGCTGACAAATACGGCCTGAGCCAGTTGCACCAATTGCGAGGCAGGGTCGGCCGCTCACGCGAACGTGCGTATGCCTATTTCCTGTACGACCGCGATCATGAACTGAGCGAAACCGCATATGAGCGCTTGAAAACCATCGCCCAGAATTCGGACCTCGGTGGCGGAATGGCGATCGCCATGAAAGACCTGGAACTTCGTGGCGCCGGGAACCTGCTCGGTGGCGAACAGGCGGGTCACATCGCGGGCGTCGGGTTCGACCTGTACCTGCGCATGATTTCCGAAGCCATCGGGGAATTCAAGGGCGAGGCCGCGCCCGAATCGAACGACCTTCGACTCGAGATCCCGGTCGACGCCCGAATCCCCGAGGACTACATCGAAAGTGAACGGCTGCGGCTCGAGGCATATCAAAAGCTCTCGGCAGCATCGTTTCCCACAGCGGCGGCCGACGCGATCGACGTCGAGCTCGACGAGATGCGAGACCGATACGGCGAACCACCCGCTCAGGTTCGCACGCTCGTGAGTGTGTCGCGCCTTCGACGCCGAATCGCCGAATTGTCCATCTCCGAGTTAGTGACGGCTGGACCGAACCTGCGTATCGTCGGGCCGGAACTGCTCGATTCGCGTCAGGCGAGACTCGTTCGACTGTATTCCGGGGCGCGATACGTCAACGCCTTGTCGGCCGCCCTGATTCCGATGTCGACCCGCGAGGGGGATGACCTCATCGAATGGGTGCGCGATATCGTCGAGGCGATTTATGGTGAAACAACATGAGCGAATCGTCACACCCCGAACTCGACGCCCTGATTGCCGTGATGGCAAAACTGCGCGGCGAGGACGGTTGCGCGTGGGACCGGGAACAGACCCACGAGTCGCTCCTGAAATACCTCATCGAGGAGAGCCACGAATTCATCGACGCAGTCGAATCGGGTGACCGCGACCACATGGTCGAAGAATTGGGTGACGTGCTGTACCAGGTCCTGTTTCACGCCGATCTGGGAGCGACGGACCCTGACCACCCGTTCACGATCGAGGATGTTGCGCGGGTCACGCGCACCAAGATGGTCGGACGGCATCCTCACGTGTTCGGTGACGTCACCGCCGATACCTCCGCCGAGGTTGTCGCAAATTGGGAGAAGTGGAAGGCGACGGAGAAACCCGAACGGGAATCGAAATTCGACGGCCTTCCGAAAGGCTTGCCCGCGCTGGCGCTTGCGGACAAGGTCATCGGCAAACTCGATCAGTCCCCGACGACGTCGGTACACGTGACCGAGTCGACGACCGAAGATGACCTCGGGGACCTGCTCGTCGCAATCGTTGCGGCCGCGCGGGCCAACGGGCTGGACGCAGAGGGCTCGTTGCGAAAAGCCGTTCGCCGGCTCATTGCTAACTCCGAGGACTAAGTCGTCCGACGACGCACGACGA
>CANGCU010000132.1 GCA_947452355.1 Microbacteriaceae bacterium
AGCTTGTCCTCGACCTCCGGTCCGGAACAATCTCTGACACTCCGCTGAGTCGGGAAGACTTTCCGAACAACGTTCTCGCCACCGACGATGTCGCCTTTCTTCACGCTGTCACCATTGCGACCACGACATCCGGTGCGGTGATGTGGATGGCCGGACGAATCGACAATGGGGCGGATACACCCGAAATCCTGTCGATAGCGTCGGAAACGATTGACCGGCAACTTGGCCTTCTCATGGAATCAATCCCACCGCGCTAGCAACTGAACTTGCTGTCCCATCTCTCCCTCTATTAGTAGAACAACTAACAGGAGGAACTCATGAGTTTCAACACGGCTATGGGCATTGCGGCGAGAAGTGAATTATCGCTCGACGAGAAGTTGAGTTTTCACCTTGCCCTGAGCTTTGCCACTCCGCTCACACCGTCAATGATCCCGGCGCTTGTCGAGGCGATTGATTCGGTTACATCCAACGATTCCGAGAGGGAAATCGGTCTCCCCGTCGACGTGAATTATTGTGGGCAATCAGCGGCGTCCGCCAGAATCCTGTTCGACGAATTCCAATTACGGTTTTTTGTCGCCGACATGTCAGTGTGAGTGGAATAGGACATCAACTCGGCACTACCCTCGAGTCATGAGATTCATGATTTTCGTCATCGACCAGCAATCTCGCTCGGCAACCACAAACGAAATATCCGCCATCGATGCATTCAACGATTCGTTGCGCGACAACGGGCACTGGATATCCGCTGCCGGTTTAGCCTCTCCGGCAAACGCAACCCTGATTGACAACAGGTCTGGCGTTCCCGAGGTTCGCCCCGGCTCCGTCGTTGAATCCGATGATTTTTATAGCGGATTCTGGATTATCGATGCGGAAGGTGTGGACCTAGCTCAGACCTTGGCAATCCGCGCATCAGAGGCGTGTAACCGCCGAGTCGAAATTCGCCCTTTTCTGTGAACCACCGATGCATGTTGGGCGCAAAAGATAAGATGCGCTCATGCTCATGCGCGACGCAATTGACCGTCACGGTTTCGCCAATTTTCGCGAACTGCACCGGTGGTCAATCGACAATCCGGAGAGTTTTTGGTCCGAGGCGTGGGAGGACCTTGGAATTGTCGGCGATCGTGGCGCCCGTACCTGCGTTGGTGAGGGTTTCGAGCGCACAACGTGGTTTCCAGACGCACGCCTAAACGTTGTTGACACCTTGTTGGCAGGGGACCCGTCGGTCGAGGTCATCATTTCGCACATCGAAGATTTTCCGCGGCGTTCTCTGACGCGCGGACAGTTGCGCGAGGAGGCGGCTGCATGTGCCGCCGCACTTCGAACAGCTGGGGTGCGGGCCGGTGACCGCGTCGCGGCCTGGACGCCGAATGTAATCGAGACGGTTGTTTTCGCTCTGGGTGCGCTCTCGATCGGAGCTGTCGTCAGCACCGCGTCGACGGATTTCGGTCCGACAGCACTCGTGGATCGTTTCGGCCAAATTGAGCCAACAGTTCTTCTCACCGCAGCGACGTATCGTTACGGAGGTAAAGAGTTTCAGCTCGGCGATTCGATTGCGGACGTTGTCCGTGAACTTCCTACCCTCACGACCGTCATTGTCATCGGCCCCAGCAGTGAACATATGACCTGGCAGGACTGGCTCGCACCACATCGAGGGATTGAGCTGACCACAGCCGCACTTCCGTTCGACCACCCTGGCTTTATTTTATTTTCGAGTGGCACGACTGGTCGCCCGAAATGCATCGTTCATTCGGCGGCGGGGGTCATGTTGAAGGTGCTCAGCGAACAGGGCTATCACCTGGACATTCGGCCCAACGACACGATGTTGTATGCGACGACCTGCGGTTGGATGATGTGGAATTGGCTGTTGTGCGGTCTTGGCCGAGGCGCACGGATCGTGCTGTGCGACGGAAGTCCGGGATATCCCAACATCAATCGCTTGTGGACAATCGCCGAGGACGAACGCCTGACGTTTGTGGGAGTATCGGCCGCGCTCATCGACACCTGGCGTCGCGCGGGCATTACGCCATCGAGTGACAATGACATTTCCGCGCTTCGCACCATCGCATCGACGGGTTCCCCGCTCGCGCCGTCGGGATACGACTGGGTGGCTGAGGCCGTTTCGCCCGATGTCGTTGTTGCGTCCATCGCCGGCGGTACCGACCTCTGTGGGTGCTTAGTGCTTGGCGTCGACACCGAGCCGGTGGTTCGCGGCGAAATTCGAGGTCCCGCGTTGGGGCTTGACGTCACTGTGTTTCGGTCAGACGGGACCGAGGCCGACGTCGACGAGGAAGGCGAATTGGTATGCCGAACCCCGTTTCCCTCCGTTCCCCTCACGTTTTGGGGAGACACCGACGGTTCGCGTCGACACAGCGCGTACTTTGATCGGTTCCCGGGAACCTGGGCTCACGGAGATTATGCGCGACGCACTCCCTCGGGCGGATTTGAAATTCTCGGACGATTGGATGCGACCCTCAACGTCAAGGGGGTTCGAATCGGGACCGCCGAAATCTATCGCGTCGTCTTGTCGCTTCCCCACGTTGTCGAGGCGATGGCGATCGAACAGCCGTATCGTGACGACACCCGTATCGTTTTGTTCGTGGTCGTCGATAAACCACTCGACGATGAGTTGGGGAGCCTGATCCGGACAATGCTTCGACGCCAAGCAAGTCCGCGGCATGTTCCCGAAGTCATCGTGCAGGTCCCGGAACTGCCGCGAACGCGAAGTGGCAAAATGACCGAGCTCGCGGTCGCGGACATCGTGACTGGTCGAACCGAACGCGACACGTCGTCTCTTGCCAATCCAGAATGCTTGGAGTGGTTTCGGGCGTGGGCGGCCGAATCTACGAATTCCTAGATGTCACAGGTCCCGTTGTGCCCCGAATCACCAACGTCGCGGAAAGTTGCTCGTGTTGGGCAGGTGAGTCACGGTCGGAGATCCGACGGAGCATGTGCTGTGCTGCCTGACGCCCAAGTTCTGCAAGGGGCTGCGCAATCGTGGTGAGGTTGACGCGTCGCATGCCACCGATTCGAATACCGTCGTACCCGATGACCGAGATGTCCTCGGGGACACTCAAGTTGGCGTTCTCGATCGCGGCAATTGCCCCCATCGCCGCGACGTCGTTCGCGACGAAGAGTGCGGTTGGGTGATACCCCAGCGCTTCGCTCGTTGCTGCAAACCCTGCGGCATCCGTCAGACCGCCGGGCACAACCTGAATAAATTCCGCCAAGCCGTGGTCCGTCATCGCTCGACGGTACCCTTCCGACCGGGCGTGAGAAACCGGATTGTCGCCACCGTTCAGGTGGACGATTCGGCGATGTCCCAGGCCGACCAGATGATCAACGGCCATGCGTGCGCCGTCGACGTCGTCGTTTGATACGGAATCCATCTGCGGAATGTCGAGATCGTCTCGGGTGACGACGACCGTCGGGACTTCCGCAGCGACGGTGCGAAGGATTGTCTCGGGCAATCGATGAGCAATCAAGATGAGCCCCTCGATTTGAAACCTCAAAAGAGTCTCGATCTCGGCTTGCTCAAGTGCAGGATCACTACTTCCCGAAATCAACATGGTGCTAAAACCGTGTTGTCGAACCTCGGTTTGCACGCCGTCGAGAATTTCCGCAAACACCGGATTGTGCAGATCAAGGATCAAGACACCGATGGTGTGAGTGCGGCGCACCTTCAGGCTTCTCGCCGCGGCGTTGGGACGGTATCCAAGTTCTGCTGCCGCAGCCACAATTCGGGTGCGACTGAGGTCACTCACCTTGGGCGAACCCGCTAATGCCAACGACACCAGTGACTTGGACACGCCCGCGAGTGTCGCGACGTCGTGGAGGGTGGGTCGAGAGTGCGCCATGGGACTACCGAACGTTAGCGACCCTCACGGCCGCACCCGATAAAACCGATTCCTCGCACGCGATTGCAATTCGAA
>CANGCU010000133.1 GCA_947452355.1 Microbacteriaceae bacterium
CTGAGTCCTGTGCGGTTGGTGACGAGCCGGCGTCGGGAACAGTCTCACTGGGTCTACCCGGCATTCGCACGAGCCTGCTGGGCTAGTCGTGATCCTCGCGATCGTCGGCGCGACGGGAACGGGTAAGTCCGACCTCGCGATGGATGTGGCCGAGTCGCTCATCGCGCAGGGGCGCCCCGCGGAAATCGTCAACGCCGACGCGTCCCAGTTGTATCGGGGGATGGACATCGGCACCGCGAAAGTGCCGGTGGCCGAACGCCGCGGAATTCCGCACCACATGTTCGATGTCCTCGACGTGACCGAGGAATCCTCCGTCGCTCAGTACCAAATTGATGCCCGCACCACCATCGACGACATCGAATCACGCGGAGCCATCCCCATCCTCGTCGGGGGCTCCGGGCTTTACGTGTGGTCAGTCCTCTATGACTTCGAATTCCCGGGGACTGATCCCGATGTTCGGGCGCGATTGGAACAGCGCCTTTCCACCGAGGGCAACCACGTGCTCGCCGCCGAACTCAAGGCCAAAGACCCCGATGCCTATTCCGCCATCGATCCGCGCAATGAACGCAGGCTGCTTCGCGCACTCGAGGTCATCGAAATCACGGGCAAACCGTTCGGGTCAGGCCTTGGCGCCGAAGACCGCCCGTGGCGGCCGTCGACCGTCATGGGACTGCAGGTTCCGCGCGACGAGCTCATCGCCCGGCTCGACGCCCGTGCCGCAGCGATGTTCGCGAACGGACTCGTCGACGAGGTTCGCGGGCTCATCCCGCTCGGGATCGAACAGGGCGTCACCGCCTCTCGCGCCATCGGCTACGCCCAAGCCCTCGGGGTCATTCATGGAACGATGACGGTCGACGACGCGATTGCCGAGACCACAACGCTCACCCGCAAGTTCGCACGCCGTCAGGTTGGCTGGTTCGGTCGCAACCCGCACATCACGTGGCTCGATGCGCCGGCTTCGACCGAGCAAGTCCTCGCTGCTTTCGCCGCACGGGAACAATGTCCTAGCCCGTGGGCATAATAAAGGTGCATCCCGATGCAACGCCGACCCCAAGGGTTGGCCGCGCAGGCAACCGAGCCTCACCGCCACGGTGCCCAAACGATGCGCCGCACGACAACTCGTGCGGAAAAAGGGTGACACGTCACCCCTGAAAAGGGAGAACCGACACATGGCTAAGCCGAAATACAAGCCGGGCTGGGACGACATCGACGCGCTCGTCGAGAAACGCGATCGCGAGAACAAAGACCCGAACTGCGGCCCGCACCCGAGCTCGGGGTACGCCCGCTTCATGTGGAAACGGTCGAGGTGGGGTTGGGAAATCGACCAGTGGGCGCAGCAGCGACGCATTCACGATACGAGCGCCGCATGGCGCAATGATGACGGAATTCTGAAGGTCTACTGCAGCTGCGGACTCATCGTCACGATGAGTCCTCGTAAAGGCACGGAGCGTGAGGGGCGAAGTGGCCACCACAACCTTCACGCGCCAGACCGATCGTCGAACACTAAATTCGAAAACGAGTTCTTTTCCGCACCCGGACATCGCGACCCCTACTTCGGTTCGAACGGTCCCTCGTTCATCGCGCGGTGCGCGGCCGAGGACGGACCGTCTTACCACCTGTGGTGCACGGCGTGCGGTGACCTTGGCGAAATTGACGTATGGCGGGTGCGCGATGGCGAATTCAGCCGCCGACGGGGAAACGCTGCGATTGATGCTCACAACGCCGAATGCTCGGGCCGTCACGCCGAATAGGCTCGACTCATGGCACGGGCGCTGAGGATCACGAGGGGTCACGCGACCGGCAACGATTTCGTGCTTTTCGCAGACCCCAGGGGCGAGATTGGGTTGGCCGCCGCAGAATATGCGCGACTGGCCGAATCCCGCGGGGGAGTCAGCACGGTCGGCGTCATTCGCGCTGTTCGGTCACACAGCATCCCCGAGGGCCGAGCCTTCACCGCCGATGACCCCGACGCCGAATGGTTCATTGACCACCGAAACGAGAACGGTTTGACCGCCGCGCTATGCGGGAACGCCCTCCGTGTGTTCGTCGCATTTCTCATGGCCGAGGGGCTCGTCGAGCTTACCCACGGCGACCGCATAGCCATCGGCACCCGCGACGGCGTGAAAGACGTCCAAGTTGGTTCGAACGGTGTGTTTCGCGTCGACCTTGGGCGTTGGAGATTGAGAGACGGGTCTGCCAACGTGACCATGGCGCTTGAGTCGATCAGCGTCGAGCCATGTGAACCGCTCGTTGACGATGGGATTGGTCGGCTTAGCGTGCAGTTGAATGAAACCGTGACGAACGAATTCTCGTCATGGGCAATGGTCGCGGTTGCGGCCGCCCTCGACACGCGTCACCGAATCAGGCCAGGTGCACCCAACAACTGGCGTGTCGAAACGCCAGGCGGACCACTCGGTATTCAAATGTTCCCGACCGAAGACGGCGAGCACGTTTCGCTCAGCGGACCCGTCGAACTGGGCCCGGCAGAGATGGTCGAGTTCTAAACCCCCGCCGCGACGAACCGGATGACCCAGAAGCCCTTCCCAATTTCGGGCTTGGTTATCTCGGCGTCGGGCCAGCTCTCCGCCAGCCACGTCATGAGAGATGCGGCCCCGAGGTTCTTCGCAACGACCAGCCACGCCTCGCCGCCCGGATTCAACCGCGGCAACCACGTCTCAAGAATCGCGTGCAGTTCGGCCTTGCCGACTCGAATCGGCGGGTTCGACCAGATGGTGTCGAATCGCAGGTCGGCGGGAACGTCACCGGGCAGGACCGCACGAACTCGACCCGCACCGACTCGCGCGGCGTTCCGCATCGTCAGTTCAAGTCCGCGCTTGTTGACGTCGACACCCCACACATCTGACTCAGGGGCACGCAGGGCCGCACTCAGAGCAATCGGACCCCACCCACACCCGATGTCCAAAACCGTTCCGACCGGGTCGGGTACTGTCTCGAGCAGAATGCGCGTTCCCGTGTCGAGGTGTTCGGGGCTGAACGTCCCGGGTGCAGTCTCGAGCACAAACTCGTGGTCGTCAAGAACGACCCGAATCTCGCGGGATTCCCACTCGCCGTCACCCGGATCGAAATAGTGGTTCATCTATTTCTTTGTGCCGAGCACGGACGAGACATCGATACCCGCGACGAGACACGTCGACACGACTTTTCCGACGGCTGCGATTGACGCTTGCATTCGCGCCTGCGTCGCACCCGCGAGGTCGTAGTACAAAACGGAATCGGTGTCGAGCCCAGTCGCTAGGGCATCCTTGAGGTCTTTGCTCTTGGCCAACTTGGACGCCTTGTCATACGCGACGAGAAGCTCGTTTCGGCTCGTGTTGAACGCCGTCGCAACGTTTTCGGTGAGCCCGGCCGGGTCCTTCGCAACCTCCACGATCACGGCGACCGTCTGCAGCATCGATTTCTCGGCGGTCGACCACACCGTGCAGGCCTCTTTGTCACCCGGATCCGTCGCGGGAGTGCACCCCGCCAGAAGTGCGATGGAGGACAGTGCGAGGACGGCAACGATTCGGCGCATGCCCTCAACTTTACTGTCGGCTGGCTCGCCCGTCGCGATAAACTCGACGCATGACCAAGCCTCGTCGCGTTCTTGTCACCGGTGCCTCCAGCGGGATCGGTGCCGCAACCGCGCGCTTGTTCGCGTCCCGCGGTTTCGACGTCGTGGCGGTTGCGCGCCGTCTCGACCGTCTCGAGGCTCTCGCAAAAGAGACGGGCATAGCGGTTCACCCACTCGACGTCACCGATTTTGATGCGATCAAGACTCTGGCCGCCAAACTGCAGCCCACGGGCATCGACGCACTCGTCAACATCGCGGGTGGGGCGACGGACGCCGCTCTCGTCGAAGACGCCGACCCCGATTCGTGGCGCGCGATGTTCGAGGTCAACGTCTTGGGTGTACAGCAAATGATTGC
>CANGCU010000134.1 GCA_947452355.1 Microbacteriaceae bacterium
CGGGCCGGCGCTCTCCGCTGGTGACACGGTTGTTCTGAAGCCCGCTGAATGGACGCCACTCACCGCGTCGTATTTCGCCGACCTGACGAAAAAGGCGGGCATCCCAGATGGGGTGTTCAACGTCGTTTTCGGATATGGAAAAGAGGCGGGTGCGGCACTCACCGCACACACGGGTGTTTCGCGCATTTCCTTTACCGGTTCGGTTCCGACCGCCAAGATCATCGCGCATGCCGCCGCGGACAACCTCACGCCAGTGTCGTTTGAACTTGGAGGCAAAAGTCCGTGCATCATCATGGCGGATGCCGACCTCGACCTCGCGGCCGAAATTGCCGTCGAACAATATGACAACGCGGGGCAGGTGTGTCTTTCGGGAACGCGCATTCTGGTGCACGAGTCCATCGCCGAGGAGTTTGCCGAGAAGTTCCGCGAGAAGGCCGCCGCGCTCGTACAGGGCGACCCCCGCGATCCGGCTACCGACATCGGCCCGCAGATTCACCAGGTTCACTTCGACCGAATCAAGGGATTTGTCGACCGCGCCGCCGCCGAGGGCCACGACATCGTGTGGGGCGGTGGACCCAACGAAGAGCTGGGTGGTCTCTACTTCCGTCCGACACTGGTGAAGAATCCGACTCCCGGAAGCGAGGTGTTGACGAGCGAAATTTTCGGTCCGGTGCTCGCGATGCAGACCTTCACGACGGACGACGAGGTCATCGCGATGGCGAACGGCACCGAATTCGGACTCGCGGCGGTCGTCGTATCGGGTGACCGCGATCACGCGAAGCGCATCACCGATGAGCTGGTCGCCGGCACAATCTGGGTCAACTGTTTCTTTGTCCGCGACCTGCGCGCCCCCTTTGGCGGTTCCAAGAAATCGGGAATCGGACGCGACGGCGGCACCTGGTCGTTTGATTTCTACGCCGATGTCAAGAACACCGTCGTATCCCCTAATGGATGGAAGGAATAACTCATGGGTGAAGTAGTCGGTGCAGGACTCCTGGCACACGTTCCCACGATCATGTTGCCGGAAGCGGTTCGAAAGGACCTCAACGATGGCAAGGAACTGAGTCTGGTTCCCGGACTCAAGAAACTCCGCAAGGACGTGTTCGAGACCCTCGACTACGACACCGTCGTTGTGCTTGACAGCCACTGGGCGACGACGGTCGAATTCGTTGTCACCTCGGCCGCCGAGCGCTCGGGCCTGTTCACGTCGGAGGAACTTCCGCGAGGAATGACCCAGATTCCCTACGCCATCAAGGGCGACCCGGAACTCGCGAAGTCTCTCGCCAACTATGACGAAAAAAACGGCACGTGGATTACGCCGATTGCTGACCCGCACCTGCCGATCTTTTATGCGACGGTCAACCTCTGGCATTACCTCGGTCGCGGCCTCGATGAGAAGGCGTGGATTTCGATGTCCGTCTGCCAGACAGCGACCCCCGAGGACTTCCTTCGCGCCGGCCGCGCGCTCGGCGAGGCGATTCGCGACTCCGATCGCAAGGTGCTTTTACTCGCGTCGGGAGCCCTGTCTCACACGTTCCACAAACTCCGAGACCTGCGCAAGCATGAAGCGAGCGACCCGAAACACATCTATACGCCCGAGGCCTACCAATACGACCTCAAGGTTCTCGAGTGGATGAAAGAGGGTAACCACGCGGCAATCCTCGATGATTTCGACACCTTCAAGAAGTACAAGCCGGAAGCGGGTTTTTACCACTACCTCGCGATGGCCGGCGCACTGGGTGAAGAAAACTTCACCGCTAAGGGCGAGATGTACAGCGAATACGAGAACTCGATCGGGACTGGCCAGGTACACGTCTGGTTCCCGAAGCCCGAGGGCGGCTTCGCTCGACCGAAGGACCTGGTGCTTTCGCGTGACTGAATATCGCCGAATCCTTCTTGACGGTTACCCGACTCAGGTCGTTCGTAACGGAGAGAACCTCGTGGCCGATGACGGTCGCGTCATTGCCATCGCCGACGCGACTCACCTCGCGCCGTCCGAACCGACCAAGATCATCGCGGTGCACCTCAATTACGACAGCCGCACTCAAGAGTTCATGACGAAACTGCCCGCCGCGCCGACGTATTTTCACAAGCCGATCACGGCGCTCAACACCCACCAGGGTGCGGTCGTTCGTCCGGCCGGGTGTAAGTGGCTCAACTACGAGGGTGAAATCGTCATTGTTATTGGCAAGACCTGCCGCAACATCGACCCGAAAGATGCCGCCGAGTACATCGCCGGTTACACCGTGGGAAACGACTACGGGCTGCACGACTTCCGTGACACCGACGCCGGCTCGATGCTTCGCGTGAAAGGGTCGGACACACTTGCACCGGTCGGCCCCGGACTCGTGACGGATTGGGATTTTCACAACAAGATGATTCGCACCTATGTCAACGGCGAGGTCAAGCAGGAAGACAACACCGACAACATGGAATGGGACATGCACTACTTGGTTGCCGACATCGCGCGGACGATCACTCTGGTTCCTGGCGACATGCTCTTCTCGGGAACACCCGCATTCTCGCGTCCCGTTCAACCGGGTGACGTGGTCGAGGTCGAGGTCGAAGGACTCGGCCGGCTCACTAATCACATTGTCGAAGGACCGACCCCCATCCGCACTGATGTCGGAGCCCAACCCACCGAGAGTGAAGAGGTCGTGTCGACCGCGCTGGGCGGGGACTGGGAGTTTCGTGGCATCCGCACGCCGTCTAAAGACCTGTACCCGTCAACAGTGGAGGAAAAAGAATGATCAAAATCGACGTCGACATGTCCAAGTGCCAGCACTACGGACAGTGCGTGTTTGAAGCCCCGAACATCTTCAAACTCAATGACGATGACAAGCTCGAATTCGTCGCGACTGCGGACGACTCGGAGCGCGCAAACGTCGAGGCCGCGATTGACGTGTGCCCGATGCAAGCAATCTTTATGGTCGAGTAGATAACGTCATGACCCATCCCGTTGTCATCGTCGGTGCGTCGATGGGTGGACTGCGGACGGCCGAAGCGCTTCGACGTTTCGGATACGCGGGACCCATCACGGCAATCGGCGAGGAATCGCATGCGCCGTACAACCGACCTCCGCTGTCGAAAGAGGTGCTCGCCGAGACGGTGAGTCACGAGGCGGTCGCGTTCGAACAGCGCGCATCAACGGACGACGTCAACTGGATTTTCGGAACGCGCGTCGAATCTGCGGATCTGGAACACAACGTGGTGACAGATTCGAACGGTGACGTTCATCCCTATTCGATGCTCGTCGTCGCGACGGGGCTGCGCCCCAAACGACTGAACGTGCCCAACGGCGAACTGCGCGGGCGGCACGCCGTTCGCACTCTCGACGATGCAATCGCACTTCGTGCGGACCTCGAACCGGGCGCTCGGGTGGTCATTGTTGGCGCAGGATTTATCGGGTGCGAAGTTGCGGCAACCGCCCGCAAACTCGGTTGTGACGTCACCGTCGTTGCACCGGGTGTTCACCCCATGATTCGCCCGCTCGGCGTGGAACTCGCGTCGGAAATGCAACGACGTCACGAATCACACGGTGTCAGTTTTCGACTGAAGACGAGCGTGGTCGATCTCGTTGGCAATTCCGCTGTGACCGGAGTCATACTCGACGACGGGTCGACGATCCCCTGCGATGTGCTCGTTGAAGCAATCGGGTCGCACGAGAACACGGAATGGCTCGAAGGAAACGACCTCGACCTGACCGCAGGAGTGTTGACCACCAACGACCTTCGAGCTGTAAAGCGAAACGGCGTTCCGTGGGACAACGTGTTCGTCGTCGGCGACGTCGCTCGATTCCCCAACCCCGTCTACGACGACGAGTGCCGATGCATCGAACACTGGAACATCCCGACGGAAACCGCCAAACGCGTCGCCCAAGTTTTCACCGGTCAAGCACAGGGCGAGTTC
>CANGCU010000135.1 GCA_947452355.1 Microbacteriaceae bacterium
ATGGTCGGAAGCTTCGGAATTGTCGGAGCCACCACCGCCTTCGGCTTGTACGGAAGCGCAACGGGAACGGAACGAATATCGGCGATTCCAGCAAGGGGGGTTCCCGAAACGATAGAGAGTTCACCCGTGTCGGACTGAATTGTTCCGGCACCGATTCGGACGCCAGCGGATTGCAGGGCGGTCTGAATCTCGAGGTTGGACAGACCGAGTCGGGCGAGTTTCTTTGCGTCAGGGACGATGGCGATGTGCTCACCATTTGCACCAAACACGCTTGCGTCACGAACACCCGGAAGTTTGGTCAATTCCTTGACGGCAATGTCTTTGAGCGCCTGATTGAGTTGATCGGCCGGCAGGTCGCTGGTGACCGCCATTTGCAAAATGGGGATATCCGAGAAGGACCCGGCAATCACTTGCGGTTCAACGCCGGCGGGAAGCAGGCTGGAAATTTTGTTAATCGCCAGTTGCACCTTTTGTTCGGCCGTCTCGAGGCTCGTACCGTAGGTGAACGCGGCCGTGATCTGGGAGAGTCCGTTTTGCGATGTCGCCGTCGTCGACTCCAGTCCGTTCACTCCCTGAATCGCGGTTTCGATCGGGGTCGACACCTCTTTTTCAACAATGACAGGCGAGGCGCCGGGGTAGCTTGTCACAACGACGAGTTGGGGGAAGGTGATGGATGGAATGAGCTCGAGCTTGAGAAGCGTCATTGCGATGCCGCCGAACGCCGCGACGACAATCGTCACGAGCGCGATGAGCGCACGGTTCTTGAGGCTGAAATCTGCTAAACGGTGCATGGGGTCATTCCTTTTATTCGTGTCAGCGCGCCCGACGGGCCGCGCCTAAATCTGGGTGGGCGATGTGGCCCACGCGACGATGGCGTCGCGAACGAAGCTCGCGCCATCAACGCCGCCGTAGTGACGGGCAAATCTCTCGTCAGAGACATACATCTGGCCGAGGCCGATGAACTGTTCGAGGGTGGGCTCGATTCCTCCCCAACCCTGAGTGATCCACGCGCGGTGACGCAGGACGAGGGCAACAACGACATCATCCGCAACAGAAAGACCTGCCGCCTGTGCATCGAGGTATTCGACCTTGAGGTTGACACCCTCGGCGAGGAACGCGTCGCGCCCGATTGCGTCGAGTTGCCTCCACCACGACGACGATTGGTTCCACGCCTTCGCACCCCAGCGTTCGACGACTTCGTCACGATGGTCATCGTGTTGGAAGAGCGGAACTACGGACACTGGCACTCCTTTGGTGTCGATAGGGATAGCCTAACTGCCTAATTCTCATGGTTTGACACGGGTACGCTGGCGAGTGTGCACACCTCTATGAAGTCCGTTTTCGCCGTCTTCATCGGTGGACTGGCGGGAAGTGCTGCCCGCATCGGAATCTCCCTCGTGGCTGGGCAAATTAATGATTACTGGTGGCCGTACCCGACCCTTCTCGTCAACCTGGTCGGCTCGTTTGTTCTGGGGTTTCTCATCGGCCACGGAATGACGTCCGTGCCGGCCTGGCTGAGGCTGGGTGTGACGACTGGTTTCCTCGGAGCCTTCACGACACTGTCGGCCATTTCGCTCGATGTCGCGGTGCCGATTGTCCGCCACGGAGTCGGGCCGTTGATCGTGATGGGGTCGTACGCGATCGGATCCATCATCATGGGTCTCGTCAGCGCGATCGTCGGCCTACGACTCGGCGCTCGCCGCGCGGGGGGCTCCGCATGATCGACGGGTGGTGGATTTTCGCTCAAGTGCTCGCTGGTGGGCTCGGGGCACTCGTTCGGTTTGGTGTCATGTCCGTTATTCGCCCCGGAGCGTGGTCATGGGGTCTGTTCGCGGTCAACACGGCGGGAAGTCTCGCGGTCGGTGGTGCGGCCGGCGCATTCGCGGCTCACGCGCTCGACTGGACTATTGCGGCGCTCATCCTCGCGTTTTCGGCCGGGCTCACGACGTTTTCGACTCTCGTCGTCACTGCGGCGCAACACATCGAGCGTCGTGAAATTCGCGTCGGTTCCATCATCGTGACGTCGCACGTGGTCGTCGGAGTAATTCTGGCGGCACTTGGGTATATCTCCACCAGCCTGTTGCTCGGGCCGTGATATTCTGAACTCCTGACGCCCCGGACACGACGATCGCCGGTGAGGCGAAAAGTGTGAGGGAAAGGGGTCCGTTATGGGCCGCGGCCGTCAAAAAGCGAAGCACACCAAGGTTGCACGCGAGCTGAAATATTTCAGCCCCGACACCGACCTGACGAAACTCGAGTCGGAATTGGGCGGAAACCCCCGCCTCGACGAGGACCTGGCGAAGTGGCCCGAATACGCGACGACGGGTGACGCCACTGAATCACAGGAAGACGCCGACGGCGATTCGGACGACGAGGCTCAGTCGGCGTAAGTGCCAACCAGTCGCACGGCTCCACCGTCGACGCCCTTTGCGCCCGTGACATAGCCGTCCAACGAGTGCTCACGGTCCGAGATGTGCCCCACGACCCACGAGTCGATTCCCGCGGCGGTCCATTCGCGTGTCAGGGTGCTCGCTGCGTCGTGGGACACAACCGCGAGCATTCCGATACCGAGATTCCATGTGCCTTCGGTTGATTCGAGCGAATCCCCGGCCCACTCGGACAGAACGCGGAACACGTGCGATGGGCTCCAGGTCGAGCGATCGAGGTCGACCCACACCCCCGTCGGCAAGACGCGCGCGAGGTTTGCGGCGATTCCGCCGCCCGTTACGTGGGACAGCGCGTGAATCGCGCCCGGATGCTCGTCAATCGAGTCCAACAACGGTGTCGTGTAGAGGCGGGTTGGCTCGAGTAGTTCGAGACCCAGAACGCGATCGAATTCGGGAACAGTCTGGTCAAACGCCAGTTGGCGATTCGCGAGAATGTGGCGAACGAGCGAGTAGCCGTTCGAGTGAAGTCCGCTCGATGCCATCGCGATAACGACATCGCCGGGCTCGACCTTGTCTGCTCCCAGCATCTCGTCCGCTTCGACGGCACCGACGGCCGCACCGGCAACGTCATAGTCGTGTTCGCCTAAGAGTCCGGGGTGTTCGGCGGTCTCGCCTCCGACCAGAGCGGTCCCGGTCAGGGCACACGCCTCGGCGATTCCGCGCACGATGTCGGCGATGCGTTCCGGCACGACCTTGCCGCAGGCGATGTAGTCCGTCATGAACAGGGGCTTGGCGCCAACAACGACGATGTCATCGACGACCATTCCAACGAGGTCGTGGCCGATGGTGTGGTGAATGTCGAGGGCCTGCGCGATGGCGACCTTGGTGCCAACTCCATCCGTTGATGTGGCGAGAATTGGACGGCGGAAGTCCTTGAGAAACGACGCGTCCATGAGTCCCGCGAATCCGCCGACCCCACCGAGGATGTCTGGTCCGTGTGTTGCCGAGACGGCCGATTTCATGAGCTCGACGGCCCTGTCGCCCGCTTCGGTGTCAACACCGGCAGCTGAATACGAATTGGGCTCCGTCATTGGGCAATTCTATCGACCCTGCACTCTGGTCGATGTGAGAGAATGGACGCGGAGCCGAGTGGCACCGACATTCACCCGAAGGAGTGCGCCTCGTCATGTGCGGCATCGTCGGAATTGTCTCGTCTACCGCCGTCAATCAGCAGGTGTATGACGCCCTCGCGTTGTTGCAACACCGTGGTCAAGACTCGACGGGGATCGCAACGTGCGAGGACAAGACACTTCACATGGCGAAGGCCAAGGGCCAGGTTCGAGAGGCGTTCCGAACGCGGGATATGCGCAGTCTCTTGGGAAACGTCGGGCTCGGTCACGTTCGATATGCGACGCGCGGAAATGCCTCCCGCGAAGAGGAAGCGCAGCCATTCTTTGTCAATGCGCCCTACGGGATCATCCTTGTTCATAACGGCAACCTGACGAACACCCGCGAAT
>CANGCU010000136.1 GCA_947452355.1 Microbacteriaceae bacterium
CCATTGGTTCCGTTGGCGCCCGTGGGTCCTGTGTTATTGAGGACGACGGTGGTTTCCGTTGCGGCCACACACGTGACCTTCTGGGTTACGGCAAACGTCTTTTTGTTCACACAGAAGTTATAGGTGACGGCTTCAGCAGCAGTCACGGAAGAAAGTAAAACGAGTACTGCGGCGGCAAGCGCAGTGATTGATTTGAAACGAATGGACATTGCTCTCCAGTGGTTCGGTTGGTTAGTTGTTCCCCAACTTACAACAGAAGTTGTGAATACGCAACTAATACTCGCAACAAATTGCGAAATCAAGTGTTGCCAGGAAATCGCCTAAGTTAGCAGGTCAGGACGACGCTGACGGGTCCGCTCAACCTGTTGTTCACGCCGCCACTCGACGATCCTGGCGTGATGTCCGCTGAGCAGGACCTCCGGCACAGCCAGACCCCGCCATTCCTGCGGTTTCGTGTACGACGGGTATTCGAGCAGCCCGTCCTCGTGGCTCTCTTCGTCGAGTGATGCGGGGTTTCCCACCATCCCTGGGATCAACCGCGTGACGGCCTCGAGCATCGCCATCGTGGCGACCTCGCCTCCGTTAAGTACATAGTCGCCCAGTGACAGTTCGCGCACACGCACCCGACCGCTGAAGTGATCGATGACGCGCTGGTCGATGCCCTCGTAGCGGCCACAGGCAAACACGAGGTGGGTTTCGCCCGACAGTTCACGCGCGATGGTCTGCGTGAACACCTCGCCGGCGGGCGACGGGACGACGAGGACGGTGTCGTCGCTGACAAGTGAATCGAGCGCTTCACCCCAGGGTTCGGGGCGCATGACCATACCGGCGCCTCCGCCGTACGGGCTGTCGTCGACCGTTTTGTGAACGTCGTGGGTGAAGTCCCGTAAATTCGTCACGTCGATAGTGAACAATCCCGATTCGCGAGCCTTGCCGACCAACGAAACATCCAGCACCCCGAAGAACTCGGGAAAGATGGTGACGATGTCGATCTGCACGAAGGTAACTCTACGCGCCGGCCGGTTCCGGCTCATCGTCGATCGGGTCTTCAAACAGTCCCGTCGGCGGGTCGATGTCCATTGTTCCCGCCTCGATGTCGACGCCGGTCACAATCGCCTTGACAAAGGGAACCATTACTTCGCGGTCCCCCGTATCGATGATGAGCAAGTCTTGGGCGGGGAAGTGATCGACGCGCGTGATCGTTCCGACCGAGTCGCCATTGCGCCGAACGTTGAGTCCGACTAGCTGATAGTCGTACCACGCGTCCTCTTCGGCGGGACGGGAGTCGGTGACTTCATCCACCCACAGAATTGCCTTGATGAGGGACTCGGCGGTGTCGCGGTCCGTCACGCCATCGAGAAAAACAACGGCGTGGTCGTTGTACCACTTCAGTTCCGTCAGCGTCACGGTCTTCCCGATCCACGGCGAATCGTCGGGAACCTGAAGCGTGTAGACCGAGCCTGGAACGAAACGCAGCGCGGGGTCGTCCGTGTACAACTCGAGTTTGATTGCGCCCTTGAGTCCGTGGGCTTTGAGCAATCGACCAACGCGGAGACCCGATTCGGGTCGCTTCGCGGTGGTCATTATTCCGCGGTGTCGACGATGTCGACGCGGATGCGCTTGCCGTCGGCAATTGCGAGGATCAGAGTGCGCAGCGCCTTTGCCGTTCGGCCGCCCTTCCCGATGACCCGACCGAGGTCATCAGGGTGCACCGAAACTTCGAGAAGGTCGCCACGCGGAGTGCTTTTCGCCACGACAGTGACGTTCTCCGGGTGGTCAACAATTCCCGAGACCAGGTGCTTGAGGGCGGCCGCCAGCATTAGTTTTATTCGGCCTGTTCGTCGTCGGCGGCCTCGTCGGCAGCCGGTTCGTCCTCAGCGGCAGGTGCGTCATCGGCGCCCGCGGTCTCGACAACCGCTTCCTCAACGGTTTCCACCGCTGCGTCTGCCGATTCGGTAACTTCCATTGCTTCCGCGGGAGCGTCGACAACCTCGTCGACAACATCAGCGGCTACAGGAGCAACTTCTTCGACCTTCTTCTCGACGCGAGGGCGAACGACCGACTTCTTGGACGCGTCCTCTTTGAATTCGACCTTGGATTCCTTGGTCTGAATCATGTTCCTTGCGTTCTTGTCACCCTTGAACTTTCCCCAGTCACCCGAGAGCTTCAAAATGGCAAGAACCTGAGGGCTCGGCTGTGCGCCGACCGACAGCCAGTACTGTGCACGCTCCGAGTCGATCTTCATGAGCGAGGGGTTTTCGGTCGGGTTGTACAGACCGATTTCTTCGATCGAGCGACCGTCGCGCGCGGTGCGCGAGTCGGCAACGACGATGCGGTAGTGAGGCGAACGGATTTTTCCCATTCGCTTGAGGCGGATTTTGACAGCCACGATTCTCCAGAGTTGTTTGCGATGACGCACCGCGGTCCGAGCGTGGGGTTGCTCGAAAGCGGAAGCAGGACGCCATTTCGCAGGGTTAGAGGGTCCTACGAGATGGACACAAGGCTCAAGTCTGCCAGAAAACCCGCGAGTTATCCAATCACGAGCGGCGCGACCACCACACACCAACCAGAGCGATCGCGCCTCCGGCGAGAGCAATCGGGTGAGGCCACTCTCCGAGAAGGATTGCGGACTCGACGATGACGAGTGGTGGAACGACGTAGGTCGATACACCGAGGCGACCGGCGGGCATGCGCTTCAGCGCGTAGCCCCAGAGCCCGAAACCGAGAGCGGTCGGTACTGCCCCGAGCCAGGCCGCGCCAATGATCGCATCCATGGGTGCAGTCGACAGATGCGCGGCGGCTTCGGGCGCCCACCAGAACAGCGGAACGAGAGCGATTGCGGCGCCGAGAAGCGTCACCTGGTTTGACGACAACCGCGCGAGTGCCGGTTTTTGGGTCAAGACTCCAACCGCGTACGTGACGGTCGCCACGAGCGCCCACAACAGTCCGAAGAGGTCGACGTGATCACTAGAGGATGTTCCCCACGCGATCAACCCGACACCGGCGAGCGCGATGAGCGCGCCGGCGAGGAGGTTCCGCGGAAGTTTTTCGCCGAGGAAAACGAACGCGCCAATCGCAATCAAGAGTGGGCCGATATTGACGACGAACGATGCTGTTCCCGCGTCGATGGTCTGCTCTGCCGTGTTCAGCGCGACGATGTAGGTCGAAAACCAGGTCAGTCCGAACACCGCGATAAGGAGCCATTCCCGTCGCGTCGGCCATACCCACTTTTGTCCGATCATCCACACCGCGAGTAAGGGGACAGCGACGAGTTGCCGAAGGAACGCGAGTTCGCCAGGGCTGAAAACCGGCAGGACGGCACGAATCACGACGAACGCGCTGGACCATGCGAGCACCGTTCCGATGATTGCCGCCAGAACCTTTGGCGAAATGCGGTCCACGGTTAGAGTCCGCCGCGCTCGAGCAAACGGCGCATGGTCTCCATGTCCTTGTCGTCCACCTCGGGGGTCGGCGCGGCACCGATACCGAAACCGCTGCCGCTCGCCTCTGGAGGGGACTGTTGCGCGGCATTTTCCGCAGCGCGTTTCGCAGGGTTCCCCGACCGCGACCCCTTTTTGGTTGTCACTGCCTTTGCCTTCGGCCGCGCGCCAGGAATCGGGCCCATGCCAGGGATGTTCGGCGTTCCGCCCTTGGCGACCGTCTTCATCATCTTGGCGGCGGCGTCGAACCGGGTGACGAGTTGGTTCACATCCGTCACCGTCATTCCCGAACCCTTCGCGATTCGAAGCCGACGCGAGCCGTTGAGGACCTTGGGATTGTCGCGCTCGGCGGGAGTCATCGAGCGAATGATGGCCTCTGTTCGATCGATTTCTTTCTCGTCAAAATTGTCGATCTGTTCGCGCATCTTGCCTGCGCCCGGCATCATGCCGAGCA
>CANGCU010000137.1 GCA_947452355.1 Microbacteriaceae bacterium
CAGCGCGCCGAAGCGCTTCCGAATGAGGCGGACCGAAAAGCGGCCTATGCCGAGGCAACCGCAACGAGCACCGAGCGTAAGTTGAAGGAAATCAAACTCGCGATTGGTCTCGAGAAAAGGTTTACCAAAGCTCAAATCCTTCAGGCGTACCTGAACATCTCGGGCTTCGGTGGAACCACCTACGGAGTTCAAGCAGCCGCGTACCGATATTTCGGCGTGAGCGCCAAAGATGTCACCGTCGCCCAGGCCGCATCGCTTCTCGCCATCGTCCAATATCCAATGGAACGAAACCTGGCCCTTCCCGCGAACTACAAGGCTAATCAGGATCGCCGCGATGTCATCCTCAAAGCTATGCTCGACGCACAGGACATCACCAACGAGCAGTACCAAGAAGCCGTCAACACCCCCGTTGATGCAAACTTTGTCCACCTGCAAACACCATCCAGTGGTTGTATCGCC
This sequence comes from Microbacteriaceae bacterium, assembly GCA_947452355.1. Lineage (GTDB taxonomy): Bacteria > Actinomycetota > Actinomycetes > Actinomycetales > Microbacteriaceae > MWH-TA3. Next base: position 460 of record CANGCU010000137.1, read on the forward strand.
GGCGACAAATACACGAAGTTCTTCTGCGACTACGTCGTCAAAAACATCACGAATTTCGATGCCCTCGGCGCCAACGTAGACGAGCGGATCACCAACTGGCACATCGGTGGCTACAAGCTCTACACGACCCTCAACTACAAACTCCAAAAGATCACCCAAAACCAGGTCTGGCGCGTTCCCAAATACTCCCCAATCATCAAGATTGGCGCGGTCACGGACTCGGTCGAGGTCGGTACCGGACGCGTGCTCACCATGACACAGAACAAATTGTTCAACGACACCCTCGAGGGCGGCGGTAAAGAATCAACCGCGGTCAACTTCTCGACCGACCGTGATTATGGTGGTTCGAGCGGTTTCCAAACGGGTTCGACCTACAAAATCTTTGCGTTGATTACCTGGCTGAAGTCGGGTCGCGGTCTCGGTGAACTCGTCGACGCGAGCGAATTCACGAAAGACCAATCACACTACCTGGACACCTGTAAAGACAGCGGTGGTCCGTGGGGTGGCACCTGGAAATTCCGGAACGATGCGCCCGTCGCCAAAATCGTTTCCGTCATGGACGCGGTCCGATTGTCCATCAACTCGGCCTTCGCGTCGATTGGCGAACAGCTCGACCAGTGTGAAATTCGTAAATCGGCCGAATCTCTCGGAATCCACCGAGCGGATGGTGCCCGAGTGCAATCGAACCCTTCCGCGATTCTCGGAACGAATGAACTTGCCCCACTCACGATGGCGACGGCGTGGGCCGGAATTTCCAATGACGGGAAGTTCTGCCAGAACGTCATTCTCGACCACGCCGTCGGACCGAATGGCGAAGAATTGGCCGGCCAGCCCGTCACATGCAGCCAGGCAATCGACCCCGATGTCGCCCACGCCGCCATCCTGGCGATGAAGGGCGTGATGGCCAACGGAACCGGTGCGGCGTCTAACCCACACGATGGTGTGCCTATCTTTGGCAAAACCGGTACGACGAACAGCTCGAACCAGACCTGGATCATCGCATCGACATCTCGTGTTGCCAGTGCGACCTGGGTCGGAAACATCACGGGAAGCTACCCTTTGCGTACCTTCCCCAATGGCGCAATCTACCGTCACCAGATCATGTCCACCATCATGCGAGCCGCCGACCAAATGTATTCGGGAGAAACCGATTGGCCTGCACCTCCGGCACGCTTAATGCAGGGCAACGGGCTCCGGGTCCCCGCGGTTCGCGGGCTGAGTGTCGAAGAAGCGACGACGCTGCTCGTTGGATTGGGGCTCGACGTCAGGGTCGGCAAGTCCGAATGGTCCGACTCTGTCCCAGAAGGAAAAGTCACGCGAAGCTCACCTGGCGACGGGGACGTCATTGCGACCGGAATGAAGGTCACGCTGTATACGTCGGCTGGGCCAGATGGCTTCACGATGCCCGACCTCGTGACAACACCCACTCTGGAAGCGGACGCGGTGACGACGCTCAACGGTTTGGGTGTCGCGAACATCACGGTGACGTGCTCTCGGACCAACGATTCGACTGATCCGCAGATCGGTCATGTCATTGGTCAATTCCCGTCAGCGGGCACATTCCAGGGGACGTCGGAATATGTTCGAATCACCATCCGCAGGACAAGCTGCTTGTAATGTCGCCCCGATCATTGATCGGCGGAATTCTCGCAGTCGGTGCGGGTGTTTTCGCCTATGCCTCACTCATCGAACGAAACCTGTTTGGCGTTCGCCAGGAGTCGATTGACATCCTCGAGCCCGGCTCGTCACGTATTAGAGTCCTCCACCTGTCCGACATCCATCTCGCACCGTGGCAACACCGCAAGATTGAGTGGCTGCAGGGTCTCGTTTCGCTTCGCCCAGATCTTGTCGTGGTCACCGGCGACTCGCTTGGGCACAAGGGGGCGGTTCCACAATTCGCTCGCGCGATGTCCGTTTTTCGCGGCGTGCCCGGGGTCTTTGTGCACGGGTCGAACGATTATTTCGCACCCCGAATCCCGAACCCATTCGCATACCTTGTGGCGCCCTCGCAACCGGACCACGAAGGCGAACGAATCGATACCGCCGGACTCGATGAGGTCTATTCCTCGCTCGGCTGGCTAGACCTCAACAACGCGTCGGCCCGCATGACGGTTAATGACTCGACGATCTATTTCACGGGAACAGATGACCCCCATTTGGATCTCGATCGCATCGACCTAATGGCGTCATCGCTCGACGGCCTTCTCGGCTCGGCGGAGTCGCCAATATCGGCAATTATTGGGGTAACCCACGCGCCGTATCGCCGTGTGCTCGATGCGTTGACGACTCTCGGTGCGGACGCAATATTCGCTGGACACACCCACGGAGGTCAAGTGTGCCTGCCGGGTGTTGGCGCATTGACGACCAACAGTGATCTGCCTCGAGCGTTGGCGCGAGGGTTGAATGTGTGGAACCGTTTCGACAGAAGTGCGTTCATCAATGTGAGTGCAGGAATCGGAACATCGATATATGCACCGGTCCGATTCGCATGCCCTCCAGAGGCAGTCCTGGTAACTCTGCGCAGCAAGGACATCGGGTACGCTTAGTCCGTAGTTACGGGGTATGGCGCAGCTTGGTAGCGCGCGTCGTTCGGGACGACGAGGCCGCAGGTTCAAATCCTGTTACCCCGACCAACTGCTCAGGGTCGCCAATCGGTGGCCCTGAGCTATTTCCGGAAGCTAAGACCTTGCGTAGCCGACCGTAACTCCCGCCGCGGTCATTTCGGCCATTGCTTCGATCGATGTTGTTGGACTCACCCCGACACAAAGATCGGCGAGCACCGTGACACTTAGTCCGTTCGCCTTGGCGTCGAGCGCAGTCGCCCGAACACAGTGATCGGTGGCGATTCCGACGATGTCAACGTGAGTGACTTTGGCACCGCGAAGGACGTCGGCCAATGACGCACCACCGGGCGTGAAGCCCTCAAACGCCGAATAAGCCGGCATCCCGTCACCCTTGTAAATCTGCACGTCCAGCAGCGACGTCTCGATTGCAGGGTTGTAGGCAGCTCCCGTCGTTCCCTGGACACAATGCGGTGGCCAGGTCGTGACCATGTCGGGCTTGGGGGCAAAGTGACCACCATTGTCTCCGACAGACGAGTGCCAGTCGCGCGACGCGATAACCGATACGTATTTGCCGCGATTCGTTCGAATGTAGGTCGCAATCGCTGTCGCGGTGATGTTTCCGCCCTTCACCCCGAGTGACCCACCTTCAGTGAAGTCATTCTGGACGTCGATGACGAGGAGAGCTGAAGTCATGGTGCCCTAAAACGAGGCCAAATTCGTGCCACAGGAGTACATTCCCGCGACGAGGTCATCGAGAGCTGCCGGTGCCGTGGCATCCACTTTGCCACGCGCGACAACGACAAAGTACAGTCGGCCAGAGCCCTTCGCATCGATC
>CANGCU010000138.1 GCA_947452355.1 Microbacteriaceae bacterium
ACGGTCGATTCGCTGCCCGAGACGCGGCGAGCCATCAACATGGCCTCGGCGGCAGCGGACGCCTCGTCCAGCATGCCCGCGTTCGCGGTGCCCATACCGGTGAGGTCACAGACCATCGTCTGGAACGTGATGAGCGCTTCGAGACGCCCCTGTGAAATTTCAGGCTGATACGGCGTGTACGCGGTGTACCACGAAGGGTTTTCGAAGATGTTGCGTTTGATTACACTCGGCATAATCGCGTCGTAATACCCGAGGCCAATCATGTTTCGACCAACGGTGTTCTCGGTCGCAATCGCGCGCAGTTCCGCGAGTGTTTCCCGTTCACTCGCGGCAGCGGGAATAGTCGACAGGAATGATCCCTGGCGAATTGCGCTGGGGACGGCGGCGTCCATCAGCTCGTCGAGCGAGGAATAGCCGAGAGACTCGAGCATGACGCTTTGTGCGTCGCCAGCCGTACCGATGTGTCGGTTGATGAAATCGCTCATGGTTTACTCGGCGATGAGGGCGGCGTAGGCGTCTGCCGAGATGAGGTCACCGAGGCTCGACACGCGAACCGAGAACAACCAGCCGGCACCGTAGGGGTCACTATTGACGAGTTCGGGAGAATCGCTGACGGCCTTGTTCGCCTCAACCACTTCACCGGACACGGGGGCAAAAAGTTCGCCGACCGATTTCGTCGATTCCGCTTCACCGACGACCGCTCCGGACGAGATCGTTTTGCCGACCGCGGGAAGGTCGAGATACACGATGTCGCCCAGTGCGTCCGCGGCGTACTGCGTGATACCGACGACAGCGATGTCGCCCTCAACGCGAACCCATTCGTGTTCGCTCGTGTACTGAAGTTCGGTGGGGATGCTCATTGTTGTGCCTTTCGAGAATAGAAGGGAAGGGAAATTACGGTTGCAGGAATTGCGGTTCCGCGCACGTCGATGTCGACAACTGTGCCGAGTTCGGCAAAGTCCGGTTCGACGAGTGCGAAGGCGATGGGGTAACCAAGCGTCGGAGAGAGTGCCCCGCTCGTGATGGTTCCAATGGTCCGGCCGTTCGAGTGCACGGCGTAGTCGGCTCGGCCGGCTCGTTTGCCTTCAGATCGGAGACCGACGAGCACGGCCGCGCCCGCGCTCACGCCCGCCTGCACTCCCTCGCGACCAACAAAGTTGTCCTTAGTCAGATCCACCGCTCGCGCCGCATTGACCTGTTCGGGTTTCAGGATCGAGTTCAACTCGTGTCCGTACAGTGGCATTCCGGCCTCAAGTCGCAACGTATCGCGGCACGCCAGCCCACAGGGCTCGAGTCCATGGCCTTCACCGGCAACGGTTACCGCTCGCCACAGTTCGGCCGCGTCGCTTGAGGCAATGTACAGTTCGAATCCGTCCTCACCGGTGTACCCGGTTCGGCCAATAATCATCGGTGTTGACCCGAAACGTGCCGGCAGGCAACGGTAATAACCGAGCTCACTGAGACCCTCGACCTCGAGCCCGGCGACTCCCGCCAGAATGGTCGCAGAATTCGGACCCTGAACCGCAATCAGGGCAACGGAATCGGAGTCGTCACGCACGACGCATTCGAACCCGCGAGCGCGCTCACGGATCGCGTCGGCCGCGACAAACCGGTTGCCGGCGTTCGCGACGACCATAAATTCTTCGTCACCCGTGCGGTAGACCACGACGTCGTCGAGGATGCAACCCTCGTCGTTGAGGAGAAGTGAATATTTTGCGCGTCCGAGTGGGATGGTCGACAGTGTTCCGGACAGTGCATAGTCGAGTGCGGCGCCGGAGCCAGGGCCGACAAGATAAATCTCGGCCATGTGCGACAGGTCAAAAATGCCTGCGGCGGTTCGCACCGCGTGGTGCTCTGCAAGATCGGACGAGTACCGGACGGGCATATCCCAGCCGGCAAAATCCGTAAACGAGGCTCCGAGTTCGCGATGAATCGCATCGAGCGGCGACAAGATGAGGGCGTCTGACACGATTTTCTCCAAGTCAACGCGCTACCGTGGCTCGGTAGCGGGACTCCCCCTCTGTTTTTGGTGCCTGAGAGTTTCGTGCTGGGTGCACACTTTCCCCTACGGCGGAGGCTCGAGCCTCGCTCTCCAGAGTGACCTAACGGTGCGGTACGCGGACCTGAGAGATTGGCGGGGAGGCTTGCTCCTTCGGTGACCGGTTCGAAACCGGTCTCTCCCGCAACGCTAAGCGGTCGTGTTCAGTTGTGGTGAAAGTCTAACGGGGAAACCCGTACGAGCGCGTGACTTGCCCGACGTGAATCGAATACGTTTCGTACCATTCGCTTCGGCCACGTTTTTGAGCATCGCGGTGTGACCCCAATTCACGGAATTCACGAATCGATTCGTCCGAGTCGAAGTACGCGACAGTGATTCCCCGTCGATCATCGCCGCGAGCGGATTCGTGTCCGAGATACCCCGACATCGTCCGAAGGTGCTCAAGCAGCGAATCGTTTGTCTCGTAATAACCGTTGTCCGCCGCGGTGCGAATGGACGCGAACACCGCGAACCAGGTCCCAACGGGATAAACGGTCATGTCGCTCACGACGTCGCGACCTCTGGATCTGGTTTGGTCGCCGAACTGATGGAGGCAGCACCGAGAAGCAAAACGGCCGGCGCCGCGAACGCACCGAAAATTCCCGTCACGAGAGCGATCCCTCCGAGCAAAGGTCCGACGGCGAGGTTCGCGAAATACACCCACGTCCACAGCGTGCTTTGGGATCGGGTGAGTGTCGCTTTGTTGTCCGACACGGCCGACACCGTCATGGCAATCGTGAGTGAACCTCCGACGCCCCAGAGAATTCCGCCGACGTATTCCACCGGGGCGAAGGGCGCGAACGAGAAGATTCCGACACCAACCGCACAGATGATTGACGAATACAGGACGACAGCGCGACGACCGATTCGATCGACAATCCGTCCACCGACGACTCGCGAGAAGGCCATACCGAGGGAATACAGCGTGTAGGCAAACGCGGCCTCCGCGGGGGATCGACCGGCCTCCGAAAGAGCGAGCGGAATGAAGATCGCAGCACACCCCTCCGCGAAAACGAAAATGAAGGCGATGGCCGAAATAAGATGCGTCCGACGGCGACCGGCGGGTGTCTGCACGACGCGAACGCGCTCGACGCCCGTCGCATGGTCGGGGTGTTTGCCGTGATCCGCAGGGATTCCGGACACGCGGTACAACGTCCAACCACCGATGATGACCGCGACGGCGATGAGCTGCGCTTCGATGGGAACGTTCGCGAGGATCAAAAGGCTCGTCAACAGCGCTCCGACCAGCACACCGATCGAATATCCACCGTGCAGCATTGGTATCCGACTCTTTGCCGACGCTCGGTCGAGTTCGGCCGCCTCAATGTTCGACACGAAGTCACCCGCACCGAAGGGCAACCCGAACGCGAAAAGCGAGACGATGACCAGTGGCATCGAATGAGCGTTCAATCCGATGATTGCGGACGCAATCGCCGTCGGCATGAGAATGTATGAACCCAGGGCGAGGGCGCGTGAGCCGAATCGATCGACAATCTGACCAGAGGCGAGCACACCGATGATGGCACCTGCAGCAAAGACCGTGGCGATGATACCCATGTCGGCGATGGAAACACCGAGCGTGGCGCGGACCTCGGGCCCACGGCTCGTCCAACTCGCGTTGAGGATTCCACGTGTGAAGAACATCGAGAACACCGTGACGAACCAGACGGACGAGCGATACGGGGTGGGTTTAGACGCCATTGGCTCACACTATCAAGAGAACAGTGGCGGGACCCCGCGCTCCTGCTCAACGGTCACTCTGGACGAACCCACTGCCC
>CANGCU010000139.1 GCA_947452355.1 Microbacteriaceae bacterium
CCGCGTGGCGCCGAGGTGCTGCGTGCCGTGACCACAGCGAACCCCGCCAAATTCACGGACACGGTTCCCAAGGAATCGTGGATTATGTCCCTTTTGGGGTTCATCGTCCCGTTCCTCATCATCGGTGTCGCATTCTGGTTCATCTCGTCGAGCGCGGGTGGTGCTCGCGGTGCGATGCAATTCGGTCGTTCGCGCGCCAAGTTGTTCAACAAGGAATCACCGCAAGTCACGTTCGAGGACGTCGCCGGTGCCGACGAGGCGATCGAGGAACTACACGAGATCAAGGAATTCCTGCAGAAACCCGAAAAGTTCGAAAAGGTCGGAGCCCGAATCCCGAAGGGCGTTCTGCTCTACGGGCCTCCCGGGACGGGTAAGACGCTTCTCGCTCGAGCGGTCGCCGGCGAGGCGTCCGTGCCGTTCTATTCGATTTCCGGTTCTGACTTCGTCGAGATGTTCGTCGGTGTCGGCGCGAGCCGCGTTCGTGACCTTTTCGACATTGCGAAACAGAATTCGCCCGCCATCATCTTTATCGACGAGATCGACGCCGTCGGTCGCCACCGCGGTGCCGGAATGGGCGGCGGTCACGACGAACGCGAACAGACGTTGAACCAGCTACTCGTTGAGATGGACGGCTTCGAGCCAGGGCAGAACGTCATCATGATTGCGGCGACGAACCGCCCCGACATTCTCGACCCCGCGCTGTTGCGCCCGGGACGTTTCGACCGCCAGATTCAGGTCGACGCTCCTGACTCGAAGGGTCGCGCCAAGATTCTTGCGGTGCACTCGAAGGGCAAGCCGATGGCGAAAAACGTCGACCTCGAGGTCCTCGCCCGCAAGACGCCGGGGTACACCGGTGCCGACCTCGCGAACGTCATCAACGAAGCCGCACTTCTCACGGCCCGCCAGGGCAAGAGCGAACTCACGAACGAAATTCTCGATGAAGCGGTCGACCGCGTCATGGCCGGGCCGCAGAAGCGTTCGCGTGTCATGAAGGACAAGGAACGACTCATCACCGCGTATCACGAAGGCGGCCACGCCCTCGCGGCGGCCGCAATGCGCCAGACCGACCCCGTCACCAAGGTTACGATTCTGCCGCGTGGACGCGCGCTCGGGTACACGATGGTCATGCCCCTCGACGACAAGTATTCGATTACGCGAAACGAACTATTGGACCAACTGGCGTATGCCATGGGCGGTCGAGTTGCGGAAGAGATCGTTTTCCAGGACCCCACCACCGGGGCTTCGAACGATATCGAGAAGGCGACCGGGATCGCACGTCGGATGGTCACCGAGTTCGGAATGTCGAACGCGGTCGGTTCCGTGAAGTTGGGTTCGGGATCGGGCGAGATGTTCCTCGGTCGTGATGTCGGACACCAGCGCGATTACAGCGATGGTGTCGCTGAGCGAATCGACGCCGAGGTCCGCGCCCTCATCGATGCTGCTCACGACGAGGCGTGGAAAGTCTTGACCGCGAATCGCTCCATCCTCGACCAACTCGCGAAGGAACTTCTCGAGAAGGAAACGCTTGACCACGTCCGTCTCGCGGCTATTTTCGCGAAGGTTAAGAAGCTTCCCGCGCGTCCCGTGTGGAAGTCGAACCCCAAGCGACCCGTGTCAACCAAGGGTCCAATCAAGGTTCCGGCGCGCATTTCGCTCGACGCCACCGATAAACCCGAACCCAAGACTGCGGCAAAGGCGAAATCGACGACTACGGCGAAACCCACTGCATCACGGACGAAGCCGGCCGCAAAGTAACTTTTATGACCATCGATCGGGATCGCATCGCCGCGGCCGTGAGGGAAATCCTTGCGGCCATTGGCGAGGACCCGTCACGAGACGGTCTGCGCGAAACCCCCACTCGGGTCGCTGACGCGATGACCGAACTGTATGCGGGTGTTGGTGTCGATGCGACCGATGGCCTGCGCGATTCGGCATCGACCGCCGACGTGGTGTCGACCGACCCCGTCATCGTGCGCGACCTCGCTTTTCGGTCGATGTGCGAGCACCATTTGTTGCCGTTTCACGGAGTGGCCCACATCGCCTACCAACCCACGGACACTGTCGTTGGACTGGGGCGAATTGCGCGGGTGCTCGACACGATTTCGTCACGGCCCCAGGTTCAGGAACGAATCGGCCTCGAGGTGTGCAACGCGCTGACGACCGGTGCCGGCGCAAGCGGCGCGCTCGTCGTTCTCGATGCCCGTCATGAATGCGTGTCAGCGCGCGGAGCCAAACAGGCCGACGCGTCAGCCATCACCGTGACCGCGACGGGAACTCTTTCCACAGAACCGACGCGTTCAGCACTGCTCACTCTGATTGGTCGGGGAGATGGCTAACCGTCCCCTCGTTTTCGGTGTCCTCAACGTGACGCCGGACTCGTTCAGTGATGGCGGTCGGTGGGATTCGCCCGACAGCGCCATCGAACACGCTCGAGTCATGGTCTCGGCGGGCGCCGATGTCATCGACGTCGGAGGCGAATCAACGCGCCCTGGTGCGGCTCGAATAGATGACGGAGAGGAACGCCGACGGGTCGAACCCGTCATTCGCGCGCTCGTTGCCGACGGGATCTCGGTTTCACTGGACACTATGCGAGCCGACACCGCGCGGTTGGGGATCGACCTCGGTGTCGACTACGTCAACGATGTGTCGGGTGGGCTGTCCGACCCCGCGATGCTCGGTGTCGTCTCCGGCGCTGACGTGACATACGTCGCGATGCACTGGCGCGGCGAGAGCGATGTCATGGACGGGAACGCGACGTATGGCGATGTCACGCGTGACGTTGTGACCGAACTTCGCACCCGAATCGACGCGGCTCAGGATGCGGGGATTGCGCCGGGCAAACTGTGGATCGACCCTGGCCTCGGTTTTGCCAAGACCGCTGACCACAACTGGCAACTCTTGCGGGACCTCGATCAACTCGTCGCGCTGGGGTATCCGGTTCTCGTTGGAGCGTCGCGAAAAAGGTTCCTCGCACCGTTCGGTGAAAACCCCGCCGATCGTGATCAGGCAACCGCGATCATCAGTGTCCTGTCCGCCGAATCGGGTGCGGCCGGCGTTCGCGTTCACGACGTGTCGCTCACCGTCGACGCGCTGCGGGTTCGACGCGCGTGGTGGGGAGGCGCGGAATGACGGACGAGATACGCCTTCGCGGGCTGCGCGCCTTCGGACACCACGGAGTGTTCGCCGACGAGCGCGCCAACGGCCAGGAATTCATTATTGATGTCGATGCGCGACTTGCTCTCGCCGGGCTCGGTGACGACATCGCACAAACGATTCACTACGGTGAACTCGCCGAGGCGATTGTCGAGGCGGTCGAGACCGACCCCGTAGACCTGATCGAAACAGTCGCCGAGCGCGTCGCCGCGATCGTCCTCGGGTTCGGTGCGCACTCGACCCGCGTCGAGGTCCACAAGCCGAGTGCCCCCATCACTGTTCCTTTCGACGACGTGTCCGTCGTGATCGAACGGACCCGGCCGTGACTCGCGCGGTCATCGCGATGGGCGCGAATCTCGGTGACCGAGCCGCCACGATTACCGACGCAATCGGACACCTCGGCACGACCGACGGTGTGGATGTGATCGCGGTATCGGAACTCGTCGAGAACGTCGCGATTCGGCCGGACGGCCCGGACGACACTCACCCGAATTACCTCAATGGCGTCGCAATCGTTGAGACGACCCTTCCCGCCGCGGGGCTTCTTGCCGCCCTCCACGCGATCGAAGACGCGCACGGGCGCACCCGAACCGAACGCTGGGGTGACAGGACTCTCGACCTCGACCTCATCGTTTTCGGGGACCTCGTCGAAGACGG
>CANGCU010000140.1 GCA_947452355.1 Microbacteriaceae bacterium
CCCGAGGTCGGGAAGTCTCTGAACGGAGTGGTTTCCGTCAGCGACGCCGGCCACCACCGACGAGTCTGGATTCCCGCGTCGGCAAGTTCCCGCTCGTACACCGCAGCGGACTCAACCGATGGTGCGGCGATGAGCCAATAGGGGATGCGGCTGGATGGACTCATTGGTCCGCCATTCAGCCCCAATTCGGACGTGACACGAGAGGCCTTGTCGCGGACAGCGCCCCACTCGCGAAGTTCTGAGTCGACATCGTCGAGCGCGGCGAGCGCAAAGGCCGCGGCGAATTCCGACATCTTGCCGTTCGTTCCGACACGTTCCGTGATGCGACTTCCGGAAAAACCAAAGTTGATCCATTCGCGGGCGATTTGAGCGCGAGCGGGATCGCCGAAAATAACGAGGCCGCCTTCACCACACCCCAGCACCTTCGTTGCATGCAACGAGATGGTTGCGGCCCAACCTTTCTTCATTCCGGACAGATCGGGACGATTCCCCGCACACGCAGCGGCGTCGATGATAATCCGTGAGAATGCCGACCAATCGCTCAATTCGATGGGTTGTCCAAACGGCGCAACAACGACAGGAATCCGAGAATCAGCGTGTGCAACATCGTCATCGGTCACGCTCAGAGTCCATGCCACCGGGTCAACATCACGGAACTCCACAGATCCACCGACACTCAAGACACCCATCGCGGTTGCGGGAAACGTCCATTCCGGGCTGAGATACGTCGGATTGTCTTCCCACAGTGCGGCCGCCGAAATCGCGACAGTGCCGTTGACCACTGCAACGACGTTTTCGGGTGAGACGTTGAACCATTCGGCATAACGTTGTTCAAGTTCACGCACCAGCGGCCCGTGATTGCTGAAAATCCCCGACTCGTAGACACGTTCGAGATAGACGTTAACGGCGTCGATAGTCGGAAGAACAGGTTTCATTACGGGAATTGAGACTGATGACATGACGTGTTCTTCCCTCGGTTTGACGACGGAAATAACGGTATCACATTGAGTTTCACGCCTCGAAGTGACGCCCGCCCCTCGCGCAGGCACCACCAAATCACGCACGATGCACTACCTTAGGCTGATGGCGTGACCGATTTCCGGCACCACATTCCGACCATTGTGTGAAAGAGATCCCGTGACGAAGCTGCGATTTTTTATCCCGTGGGTTTTCGTTCTGTACCTTGTCACGATGTTCGCGCTGTCGTTCAGCGGCGTTGGCCAGGTGGGCTATTACTTCGACGAATTTGTTCACGTTGACAAACTTCAAAACTTCCTGGACCACGGGCTGTACACCCTAGAGGTGGGCCTTGACGGCAACGGAGAGCCCTACAGTGTGCGCGGATTCGTCTACGTTTACGGTCCTATTTTTTCGTTGATCGGACACGCAGTCGCGGTGCTGTCCGGTGCCGAGACCTGGGGCACCGTCTCGATTTCCGACGCGGCGTTCGCCGCGCGTCACTACGTCGTCTTTGCGTTCTCGACAATCGGGGTTCTCGCAGCGGGCTGGGGCGTCGCTCTCGTCACACGATCTCGGAACTGGGGTCTTGCCGCCGCCTGTCTGCTCGTTTCTATTCCGATGTGGACGGGTTCTGCGATGTACAACATCAAGGACATCCCCGCGGCAACGGGTTTCACGCTGTTCACGGTCGGTTGTATCGCCGCGATGCTTCCGAAAGAACATCACACCCGGTTGACCACCATCGGCGGTTGGGTGTCTCTGTATCTTGGCTCCCTCATTTTTTGGGGAACACGACCCGGACTTTGGGTCGCGATTGCACTGTCATTCGTTGCCATCGTGATTGTGCTCACACGACTGGAAAACCTTCGGAAGGTGGGTGAGATCGCGCGTCGACTGATTCGGCCAGCCTCCGCGGTAATTGCGTCGTACCTCACGATGTTGATTATTTACCCACGAGTTTTTCTGAACCCCGTCAAGTTGTTGTACAAGAGCTTCTCGGACACATCGGACTTTCCCGCACGTCGTGGAAGTATCACCGACGGAGTCATGTCGTCGAGCCCACCCGGATGGGACTTCTTGCCCAAGTGGGCCGCCGCCCAATTACCCGAAGTGATGCTCGTCCTCACTATGGTTGCGTCGGTTGTGACGATCTGGATCGTTCTGAAGCGGATTGTTAAGTCAGCAACGACAAGCGTTGATTTTGCGATTCCAGCGCTCATCTTTACCTTCATCCAGTTCGCCGCCTTCCCCGTCGCCGGGATTCTGCTCCAATCGCGAATCACATCAGGTCTTCGCCAGTTTCTGTTCATCCTTCCGGCGCTGGCGATGATGGTGACAATCGTCCTGTTCATCGTGTTCGACACGTGGAACGTGAAACGTTTCCGCGGCGCGTGGCCAACAGTTGCCGGCGTCATTGTTGCGTCAACGATTGTGACAACCGTGCTTCAATTCCAACTCTTTCCCTATAACGCTAACTATTTCAACCCAACGACCTTCGCTCGCGGAATCGAAGGGCGATGGGAACTCGACCGCTACGAACTTAGTAACAGTGAGCTCTACTCGACCCTGTCGGTAAGCGAACGTGCCCATTGCCTCAACTGTGCAACGCGGTACTACGCGGGAATTGACATTGACATCCCGCGCGCCGAGACCACCCCCATTGACTTTGCGCATTTCGTTCGTTTGGGGCACTTAGTCGGCGAGCGCGAATCCTGCGTTCCGCTTACCGCGGTCAGGCGCGCGTACCTCTGGGATCACCTTGATGTTTCGGCCGCATTCCAATGTGCTGTCGCGCCTTCCCCCATTCCCGTTGGTCCGCCCACGGCAACGTACGATGACACTGAGTGGCGATCACATGCGCTCTGGGGTTGGCAATCGATTTCGACGAGCGGTTTGGTGTCGAGACCTGCGCAATCAGCCGCGTTCACGTGGTCGTTCGATCCGAATGCCGCACCCAGTATTGATTCGGTCACGCTGTCGCTAGCGCTGGACGAAGGGTCCGCGGACACGCTCACCCTAATGACATCGGTGAATGGCAACGCCGAACCCAGTCGTTCCATCTCGCCGGGAACCCCAATCGAGGTCGTGGTGAGTAGCGAAACGATGCAACGGGATGCTGCGGATGGCGATGTGGCGGTTGTTGAATTCAACCTCGTCGACTCGAGCGGTAAACCCGTCGATACGCGGTTTTCCATCAAAAACTATTTTGTGAACACCCGATAGTTTTCCGACCACATCAGAGCCGAGGGACTTCCTCCTATGATGGACAACCAAACACATAAACCGAAGTCACTTCGGAAAATATTCGTCACGTTTTGCTAAGGTATCCCTGTGGGAAGACCAGCTAAAGGAACGCGACCGATTGTCGATTCGTCACTAACTCCCGCATTCTGGCAAGAACTCATGGGCGAAACAGAGCCCTCGCAGCGGGATCAATTCTTGTGGCTGACTATCTTTCTCGTTCGCACAATGGGCTTGTCAAAGTTCAAGGTCAGCCAGGTTGCCAAAATGTTGGGTTACTCCGTCGCGATGGTGAATCACCTGTTCGGATCTCGCGACGGGCTCATTGCGGAATGTGCACAAATGGTGCATCACGCCTACGCCCAGAAAGTCATTGATACGACGGAATCCGCCGCCCGAACCCCTAAGGCTCGATTGGAGGCATACATTCGCGCCCGATACGACGAGGGACGTCGGTTGGGCGGCTGGAGCCAAGTTCTCAACTACCCTTTCTATTCCTTCGAATCACCCGAGATTTCCTACGCGCG
>CANGCU010000141.1 GCA_947452355.1 Microbacteriaceae bacterium
ACTCGTCACGGATCCGCGTCGCCGCCGCGTGCAGGTTGAGCGCTCGACGCGGATACCCCAGTTTCCCCCACGCGCGAACGATGTCGGCGGGAGAGGCGGCGGCAAGGCTCGTCGGAGTCGGCCAACGCTCGATCCATTCGACCCACATAGGTGCGACCCTGCCAACGGGCGTCTGCTGGGCCATGATTTCCGACAGCAGAACACCCCACGGAGTAGTTCCGGTCACGCGCCACGGCAATGACCGAGCGGAACGACGGAACCATCGCGCCACGATCACCATCGCGGCACGTTCGTTGTCGCTATTCCTCGTCGTCATCCTCGTGCGGCTTGACATAGGGGTCAGCGTCGCCGGCGAATTCCTTGCCCTGTGCTTCCTTCGCGACTTGGATATCCCGCTGATTCGCCTGCGCCAAAAGGTCTTCGATGTGCGCCGATGTCTCGGGCAGTGCGTCGAGGATGAACTCGAGCGACGGCGTCAGTCGTGCGGTGATGTTGCGGCCAACCTCTGACCGCATCATCCCCGTCGCGGACTTCAACGCGTCCCACGAGTTCTGACGTTCCTCGTCGGTTCCATAGACGGTGAAAAAGATGGTCGCGTGTTGCAGGTCGCCCGTGACACGCACGTCCGTAATCGTGACGAAACCGAGTCGGTCGTCACGAAGACCCTTGTCGAGGCGGCGCGCAACAATTTCCTTGATGCGTTCCGCCATCTTGCGTGCGCGGTCGGGAGCAGACATTAGACCCGCTCCTTCTCCTTCATTTCGATCGTTTCGATCTCGTCACCGATTTGAATGTCGTTGTACTTTCCAAGGCCGATTCCACACTCGAAGTCGGTCTTGACCTCGGTCGCGTCGTCCTTGAATCGCTTCAGCGACTCGATAGCAAGACCGTCGGCGATGACGACACCCTCGCGGATGACCCGTGCTTTCGAGTTTCGCGTGATCGTTCCCGACCGCACGATACATCCGGCGACGTTTCCGAACTTGCTCGAGCGGAAGACCTCGCGGATTTCGGCGACGCCACTTTGGACCTCTTCGAATTCCGGCTTGAGCATTCCCTTGAGCGACTGTTCGATTTCGTCGATCGCGTTGTAGATGACGTTGTAGAACCGAACGTCGACGCCCTCACGCTGGGCACGCTCGCGCGCCTTCGTGTCGGGTCGAACGTTGAATCCGACGACAATCGCGTTGTCGATGGTCGCGAGGTTGATGTCGCTTTCGGTGATCGCACCGACACCGCGGTGAATGATGCGCAGCGTGACCGAATCATCGACCTCGATCTTGAGCAGCGACTCTTCGAGCGCTTCGACCGCACCCGACACATCACCCTTGAGGATGAGGTTGAGCGCCTGGACCTTGCCGTCTTCGAGAGCCTTCGAGAAGTCTTCGAGCGAGATGCGCTTGCGGGCCTTGGCCAACAGCGCGTTGCGCTCGGCCGCTTCACGCTTTTCGGCGATCTGGCGAGCCGTGCGGTCGTCGTCGGTCACGATAAACGAGTCGCCCGCGCGCGGGACACTCGACAGACCCTGAACCTGGACTGGGCGAGACGGGTAGGCCTCGTCGATCTTGTCGCCGTGCTCGTCGACCATGGCGCGAACACGACCGTATGCCGTTCCCGCAACGATGGCGTCTCCGACTCGCAACGTTCCCGACTGGATGAGGACCGTCGCAACAGCACCGCGTCCCTTGTCGAGTTTCGCTTCGATCGCGATACCGCGGGCGGCCTTGTTCGGGTTGGCGACGAGGTCGAGACCGGCGTCGGCGGTGAGAAGAACGGCATCGAGAAGTTCGGTGACGCCGTCGCCCTTGAGTGCCGAGACGTCAACAAAGATCGTGTTTCCGCCGTACTCCTCGGTGACGAGTCCGTACTCGGTCAACTGCTGGCGAACCTTCGCGGGGTTCGCGCCCTCTTTATCGACCTTGTTGACGGCCACAACGATCGGAACGTTCGCGGCCTGAGCGTGGTTCAACGCCTCGATGGTCTGCGGCATGATGCCGTCGTCTGCTGCGACCACGAGGATCGCGATGTCTGTGACCTGAGCGCCACGAGCACGCATGGCGGTGAATGCCTCGTGGCCCGGGGTGTCGATGAAGGTGATGGCACGTTCGATGCCCTCGTGCTCGGTCCAGACCTGGTAGGCACCGATGGCCTGGGTGATTCCGCCGGCTTCGCCCGCAGCGACGTCGGCGCGACGAATCGCATCGAGCAAGCGGGTCTTACCGTGGTCGACGTGTCCCATGACCGTGACAACGGGAGGGCGGATGACGAGGTCGTCTTCGTCTTCTTCCTCGTCAAGGTCAATGTTGAACGAATCGAGGATTTCCTTGTCCTCGTCCTCCGGGCTGACGATTTCGACCTTGTAGCCGAGTTCAGCACCGAGGACCTCAAACGTTCCGGCGTCGAGCGACTCGGTCGCCGTCGCCATCTCGCCGAGTTGGAAGAGGACCGTTACGAGGTTTCCGGGTGGAACCGGGAAGCCCGACATTGTTTCGATCTTGTCAGCGAAGTCCGCGATGGACGAGCCCTGACGAAGGCGAATGACGGTCGAGCCATCACCACGGGGAATCTTGACGCCGCCGAGGCTCGGGGCCTCGCGCATCTCAAACTCTTGGCGCTTCGTGCGCTTTGACTTGCGTGCCTTGGACTTGCCGCCACCACGACCGAACGCACCGGCGGTGTTGCCACCACGACCGCGACCACCGGGGCCACCGCCTGGACGGCTCGGGCCGCCACCGGGGCTACCCGGAGCGGCACCAGCACCGGCCGGACGGAAACCGCCCTGGCTTCCGGGAGGACGACCTGCGCCACCCGTGCGCTGTTGGAACGGAGCGTTCGAGCGACCCGGTCGTTCGACGGGTCCGCCCGCCGCGGCCGAGCCGGGGCGAGGTGCACCTTGTCGAGGCATGAACGGGTTGTTACCAGCGGGTCGAACCGGACGCGGCATCGCGGGCGCCGGCATGAACGGGTTGTTGCCACGAGGACGAGGCATCGCGCTTGGCGCGGCCGAATCACCATCGGTCGGAGCAATCGGAGCAGACGCTGCGGGCGATGACGCCGCCTTTGCCGCTTCGTCCGCCGACGGGATGTCGGGAAGATCAACGTGCGCGGTCGTCCGAGAACGAGCGGGCGCTTTTTTGACAGGGGCCGCGGGCGCAGCGTCCTGCTTGGTCAGACCATCCGCCACAAAGGCGTCACGAAGCTTGCGGGCAACGGGCGGTTCGATCGTCGATGACGACGACTTGACGAACTCGCCGAGCGTACCCAGCTTCTCGATGACCTGCTTGCTTTCGATGCCGAACTCTGCGGCAATCTCGTGCACGCGTGGTTTTCCAGCCACAATTCTCCTGTCCGAGGCATACCCCGAACAGGGCACGCCACTACTGCGTTACGGAACTCATTTCGAGCCGCTCATTAGTGGTCCATCAGCCTTTAACCTTTTCTGTGATGACGTGGGCACGAAGCCCGTCTGAATCGAACGGCCCGGAGCGACGAAAAGACCGAGAGAGACCGCCCCGCGAAATTGCGTTGTTCACACATTCCGTTGTCGGGTGGACCCATGCACCGCGTCCGGGGGCAGTCGCCGACGAATCGACCACAACCGTGTTTCCGGCCAGTACAACCCTCGTAAGAAGGTCTCGTTCGTCGCGCAGGCGACAACCGATACAGGTTCTGACAGGTTTCATTCTAGCCTGTCGTTAGGACAACTCGTCCATGAG
>CANGCU010000142.1 GCA_947452355.1 Microbacteriaceae bacterium
AATTCCAATTACCGTCATCTGCCACACGACAATTGCACTGCGCGTCGCGGGAGCACGCCGTAGAAAAAATATGATCACCAGAGTCATCGCTGCGGCTGCGAGCACAATCATCGCATCGAGGAATATTGCTCCCGCGATGGAATTGGCGGGTTGTGTCACCGTATCGAGGACGAAAAGTGCCGCAATCAACCACATGCCGACGGCGTGAAGTGACAACACAACCGCAACTCCCCATACGGGGACAGGCAAACGGTTCAGGGCCACTAAACAATTCTCTCAAAAACCCTTGACCTTAACGACCAACCGTGAGAACCTGTTAGAGGTTGATGTTCGCACCCGATGAAGCGTGCGGTTCCCAACACTTCCGTCCCAACACACAACACCACGTACGTTGGTGTCCGTCGGTCCAAATGCGTGCCGACACAAAATTAGGAGATCACCATGGATTGGCGCGATAAGTCCGCTTGTCTCACGGTCGACCCGGAACTCTTTTTCCCCGTCGGCAACACTGGCCCCGCCCTCGACCAGATCGAAAAGGCGAAGCAGGTCTGTGCTCAGTGCCCCGTCATCGAAAACTGCCTTCAATACGCAATGGAATCCAACCAAGACTCCGGCGTATGGGGCGGACTCAGCGAAGACGAACGCCGTGCGCTCAAGCGCCGTGCGGCTCGTGCACGTCGCGCGTCCTAACAGCCGTCACACGAAACGCCCCCTCGGGGGCGTTTCGTCATTTAACCGGTTTTGTCACGGCGATATAGCGAAGCGGAATGTCAATCGACACCACGGTTCCGCCTGACTCACCCCGTGCCCATTCGATCGTGGCGGACAATTCGTTTTCCACGAGAGTCCTAATAATTTGCGTCCCCAAGCCCTTGCCGACAGTGGACGCAACGATTCCCGGGCCGTTGTCGCTGACCGAAACGTGTAAGTGCCCGTCGACTCGACTCGCGTGCACGGTGACGTTGCCGTTCGCCTCGTCCTTGAGCCCGTGCTCGACCGCGTTGGTGATGAGTTCGGTCAGCACTACCGCGAGTGGCGTCGCGAATTCACTGGGAAGGTTTCCGAATTTTCCCTCGATGACGGGGCGGACCGTCGGGCCGCCGGTGCCCGCGACCTCGGCGGCGAGAGGCGCAACGCGGGCTGCGACCTCGTCAAAATCGACGGTTTGCGCGAGCCCGGAGGCCAACGCGTCGTGCACAACCGCAATCGCCTCGACACGCCTCATCGCTTGAGAAATCGCGTCCTTCACTTCAGGCGACTTCGATCGACGGCTCTGGATTCGCAGCAGCGACGCAACTGTTTGCAGGTTGTTTTTTACCCGGTGATGAATCTCGCGAATCGTCGCATTCTTGCTCGACAGTTCACGTTCCTGTCGACGCAGTTCGGTGACGTCGCGCAACATAACAATCGCGCCAATTCGCTCGCCGTGTTGTGACAACGGGATTCCGCGCACCGCGGTCGTCATCTGCCCGGCATGGAAATCCGCTTGCCACGGTGTCCGCCCGCTGATGACCATCGGTAGCATCTCGTCGGCAGCGATTTCTTGGGTGTTGCCGACTTCGCGCGCAATCTCGGTGAGGACACTCCCCTCCATCGGTGACGAGAACCCCATTCGGTTGAATGCGGACAGGGCGTTGGGACTCGCATAAACAACGATGCCCTCGCGGTCGAGTTTGATGAGCCCGTCGGATGCACGCGGAGCACCAAGTTTCGGCATATCGCGTTGGGTCGGGTCGGGGAAATGTCCCTCGGCAATCATCGAATAGATCTGTTCGGCCGATTCGATAAAGGTCTGCGCTTGCCGGTTCGTCAACGTGTCCGATGCAAGAGCGTGGCGCGTGAGGACCGCGATTGGGCTTGCGCCTCCGCGTCGACGAATCGGGATTGCGCGAACGAGTGTCGCGGTCTCTTCGAACCAAATTGGTTCGGTCGGTTCGACCATGGTTCCGCGACGCTGGCATTCGTCAACGAGTTTTTCCCACGACCCGCCAATCCGCGTGCCGACGATGTCGCGATAGAACACTGTGCTCGCGGTGCTCGCACGGAACAGTGCGACGGCAACCCACGAATCATCTGTCGTTCGAACCCACATCGCGATGTCGGCGAGGGACAGGTCGGCGACGAGCTGCCCTTCGCGAACGAGGTCCAGTAACCACTCGACGTCATCGGCGGGCAACGACGCCTGTTCGGCGACGATTTCCGCGAGAGTCAACATGCCTAACAGGCTACCGCCGCCATCGGGACACACGAGCGACCGGTAGGCCCACTCCGGCTTCGACCAAGATTTTCCGCCAGACGTTTTGACTTTGTCGCGCGCGCGACATCGCGTCGTCGAGTCCTCCGCGTGAATCCTTGGGAATAGCCATGCGCACCTCGTGTCCCGAAAACCTCCGCAGTGCATCGGCCGCATCACCTCCCGAGGGTGACGGAACCGCGTTGAGGACCACCAACGGTGTCGGGCACAAATCACGAATTTCGTCCAAACCTCGAATTAGTCGTGACAGCCCAACTGCATCGGAACGTCCGACGGCAACGACCGAATCAACCGAGCGGACAATGTCTCGCGCGCACCCATCTCGTTGGGGTGCGTCGTCAATCCACTCGTTCTCTTCTATTCCAAATCCCACGTCAACAATCACTACGTCAAAAAGCGAGCGAGCCATCGTCACGACAATTCGAGCTTTTTCTGGAGAAATCTCGGCCCACCGCCCTGCCCTAGGGATTCCGGTCAACACATCGAATGAGACATCCTTGCGGTCGAACCGCGAAATTACCCGTCGTAGTTCACTCACCGTCAATTCGTTCCGCGCGGCTAAGCGACACGCAGAGGCGAATCCGGGAGCTTCGTCTACGAGCCCGAGTGCAATGGCAACCGATGATCCCCTCGTGTCGACATCGCACAACAGCGTCGACAAACCAGCGGCCGCCGACACTGTCGCCAGGGAAATCGCGGTGGTGGTCACCCCAGGAGAACCGACTGGACCCCACACGGCGATAACTCGTGAGGTGTGCACGTCCCCCGCTACATGCTCGCGCAGAGGTGAACCGACGTCCCCCTCGATGGTTTCTGACTGCGGTCGGATTGCGTTGGGAATCTCGGAGAAGTGTCGGACCGCTGAAACACCGGCCAATCGAGCGGCCCACTCAAAGACTCCGTCTGATTCCGCAATAGCGACAATTTGTTTAACCGAGTGGGGCACAAGGTGAAGAATTTCATCCGTCAAAAACATGACGCTCGCGTCCGTGACCAAGAGGTCGATTGGATTGACCGCGACCCGCTCGAGAACGTCTGTGGCCGAATCCACCCCCCACGTCACCTCGGCCCAATTGTCAAAAACCGAAAGGACGCTCGCCCGAGACGGCGGACCGAGAACGCCGATAACCATCATGGGACCACATCCCCCGTTGCGACTAAGAGGCGGGAGGTTCCCATCATCGATAGGACTCGGTCGATGTCCATCGCATGGACAAGGATGGTGGCAATCGTGTCTCCTCCGAACGAACTCTGGTTTATTGACAACACGGTGGCGTGAGCGGCGACTTCAACCGGAGGCACAATTCCTTCGGCGTCTATGGCCCAGAGGTCAACGGTCGAGCCCCGTGTCAGAGTTTCTGGAGGCACAACCCCAAGCGGAACGGATACCTCGACCCGAGTTATCGATGATGGCTCGAGATCGTCCATCATGACAAGATCGCCCTCATGTA
>CANGCU010000143.1 GCA_947452355.1 Microbacteriaceae bacterium
CGACGCACCGAGGAAGAGGCAAACACGATTCTGTCGGACGCGCTTGAGCGTCTGCGCACAACGGGAAAGCCCTAGTCAGAAATTTGGGAGGCCGCGTCAGCATCGACGAAGACGGCGGTCTCCACTGTTCCGTGTAGTGCGGTAGCGGGAGTAACGTCTGCCGGTGTTTCGGCCATGAGGCGGGAAATTGCGTCAGACTTATCGATTCCCGCTGCAATGATCCACACTCGGGATGCGCGATTGAGCGCCTCAAACGTGAACGACAGGCGTTCCGAGGGCGGCTTGGGCGAATTATGTATCGCAACGACCTCAGACCCGATCTCGTACGTTGACCCGGGAAACAGACTTGCAACATGCCCATCGGGCCCGATCCCATTGAGAACGACGTCAAAGTCGGGAAAACCATCCGGAAACTGTGCGCAGAATTCGGTGCAGGCTTCATCGACAGTCTGTCCACGCGATGTGGGAAAAGAATGAATGTTCTCGGCGGGGATTGACACATGTGCCAAGAGCGCCCTCTCTGCCTGACCATCATTGCGGTCCTCGTGGCCGGAAGGCACAAATCGTTCATCGCCCCACCACACGTGCACCGCGTCCCACGCCACGGATCGATTCCGCACCAGACGCTCCAACGCCACGAGACAACCGATTCCCACCGTTCCGCCGGTAAGAACGATATCCGCGCGGCCGCGAGTGAGTATCGCGCCGTCGATGACGCCGAGCAGTTCAGTCGCGACGTGGTTCTCGACCTCGACCCGCGTCGGGAAAACCGTCAGGCGCCGAAACATCAGATGAGTGGTGACTCGGATACGAGCGTCGGCAATCCTTCAGTGAGGACACGACCAAAAACGATGTCGGTGTCCAAGCGTCGCAGCTCTTCGGCGAGACAATCACCGAGGCCGCGCAACGGGAGAGAAATTACGTGATCAGGCTGTCCCGGTTGTGAGAGCCGCGCGAAACCTGGTTCGGTACGTTCCAAGACGATAGAGCCACGTGTCGTGATTATCTCGGCACGGAGAATGTTTCCCATGTCGCTCTTGTCGAGAAGTTCCAATTCGACGGTGACCCCGAGCTCACTGCGTAACCATGCGCCGAGCAGGATTGGTGCGGAATTGTCGAGCGCGCCGGAAACCCGGGCCCCCGTGATTCCCATATCGATTCCTGAGTCGAGTGTCGCCGCGAGCAATGCGCGCCACTGCGTGATTCGCGTCCACCCGAGATCAACATCGCCAGGCTCGTACGCCTCCGCGAGAATGCGAAGCAACTCGAGCGGGTTGGATGAATTGATCGTATCCGCAATGCGGTGACCAGCGACTCGCCCAAGGGAGGTCTCGGACATGCGCGGAGGTGCCGCATCGGGCCACCATGCGACCATGGGTGCGTCCGGCAATAGCAACCCGTTAATCAGTGCCTGGGTGTCGTTCACGATCTTGTCCGACGCGTTCAGAATGATGACCTCGCTCGCGCCCGCGTCACCACCCAGCCTCAGTTCGGCGTTGAGGGGGACGGTCTGTGCGGAATCACTCACGTTGTTGATCACGATGATTCGCATGGGGTGTTCGCGGGATGCTTCGTTCGCTGCGGCAATGACTCGTTCTGTCTTGTCCGCGGTGGTCGTAATCACGAGGGTCAGAACTCGCCCTAGAGCAACCGCTCCGCCATCTTCGCGCGCGCGCTGAAGCGCCTTGAGAATCTTGGTGACAGTCGTGTCGGGAAGTGGAATGATCACGGGCGTCTCCATTCGCGTCCGTCTCGCCGCATCATCTCGTGAGCCGATTCCGGTCCCCACGATCCGGGCGCGTATTGTTCCGGAGCGCCGGATTTTTCCCAGAACGCCTCGATCGGGTCGAGAACCTTCCACGACAACTCGACCTCCTCGTGGCGGGGGAACAGCGGCGGATCCCCGAGTAGGACATCGAGAATCAACCGCTCGTAAGCTTCTGGGCTTTCCTCGGTGAACGCGTGGCCGTACCCAAAGTCCATCGTGACATCGCGCACCTGCATTCCCGCGCCTGGCACCTTGGATCCGAACTTCATCGTCACGCCTTCATCGGGCTGAACCCGAATGACGAGCGCGTTTTCGGTGAGGCTCGAAATCTGGCTGGCCTCAAACAGGTACTGGGGTGCGCGCTTGAAAACCACAGCAATCTCTGTAACCCGTCGACCGAGACGCTTGCCGGCTCGGAGATAGAACGGCACACCACTCCAGCGACGCGTGTCGATGTCTAAACGCATTGCGGCGAAGGTTTCCGTGATCGAGTTGGGATTCATACCCTCTTCGTCGAGGAATCCGGTGACCTCGACACCGCCCTGCCATCCGCTCGAGTATTGTCCGCGAGCAGTCGAGGCAGCGAGGTCGGGAGGAAGCGTGATTGCCGAAAGCACCTTTTCCTTCTCCGCGCGAAGATCTGCGGCGTCGAAGGAAACGGGTTCCTCCATCGCGGTGAGCGCAAGAAGCTGCAAGAGGTGGTTCTGAATGACGTCGCGTGCGGCGCCAATTCCATCGTAATATCCCGCGCGGCCTCCGACACCAACGTCTTCGGCCATCGTGATTTGCACGTGGTCTACGTAGTTCGAGTTCCAGATGGGCTCGTAAAACATGTTCGCAAAACGTAGCGCGAGGATGTTTTGAACCGTTTCCTTGCCCAAGTAGTGATCGATACGAAAAACCGAGTCCGCCGGAAAAACGGATTCAACGACGGCGTTCAATTCCCGCGCAGTCCCCAGGTCCGAGCCAAAAGGCTTTTCGATAATCACCCGTCGCCACTCGTTGTCTTTCGGTGTCGCGAGTCCGGATCGCCGTAATTGCTCGGTGACGAGCGGGAATGAGCGTGGCGGAATAGATAGGTAGAACGCGTGGTTTCCCATGGTGCCGCGTTCGCGGTCTAGTTCGGCAATCGTTTCACCCAGTCGGTCGAACGCGGCATCATCGTCAAAATCACCGGCGACAAAACGAATTCCCTCGGACAGTTGGCGCCAGACATCTTCTCGATACGGGGTGCGAGCGTACTCCTTCACCGACTCATGAACGACCTCCATGAAGTCTTGATCTTTCCAATCGCGACGCGCAAATCCAACCAACGCGAACCCGGGCGGAAGCAGACCACGGTTTGCGAGGTCGTACACAGCGGGCATCAATTTCTTGCGCGAGAGATCACCCGTCACACCAAAGATGACAAGCCCCGATGGCCCGGCGATTCGTCCGAGGCGCCGATCGCTCGGGTCCCGAAGTGGGTTGGCGAACGTCACGACGGGTTACCCAGACGTCGAAGTACGCCGACGAGAGCAGTGAGATTGGCAAACCCGCCAACCGCGAGCGTCAATACTGGGCGACCGTGTTCAGCAAGCACGGCCGCGTCGCCGCGCGCTTGAGCGGCCATGAGAACACCGAAGGTGAAGGGGCGACCGGGTACCTCACGGTCGTCCGATGCGCGTTCGATGATCTGCAGGAACACTCCTTGGCCGGGACCTCCCTTGTGGTACTGACCCGTCGAGTGAAGGAAACGAGGACCCCACCCGAACGTTGTCGGGCGACCGCCAGTGGCAGAAGCAAAGACGTCGCGGACGGACTCCAACCCGGAACCGGATTCACGGTCGGCGTAGGCGTGGATCGACAGATAGCCATCGTCCGCGAGGTGGTCGAGCAGTTCCCGAACAGCCTCGAGGAC
>CANGCU010000144.1 GCA_947452355.1 Microbacteriaceae bacterium
CGCTTGTCACGTTCGAAGGGTTCGAGGACGCCGTGCACGGCACGGGACTCAAATACGGTGACTATGCGATGGGTGTCGGACTCGAGACCGTCAGTCCCGTTGCGGTTCCCCTCGACCTTCGCGAATTCTCGTTCGCCAACATCGAACGCGACGACGTCGTGAGCGAATCGAAAAAAGACGAAATCATCGGCGCAATCAAACGAGGGCTCGCCGCCCTAGATCGACACCGATAGGCCATCATGATCACGATGGTGAACGAATTTCGGGCGGCAATGGCCGACCTGTTTCGCACACGTCGTGATCTGTCGATTGTCGCGGGACTCGTGTTGTTCGGTGCGCTTGTGTCGGCCGCCGAGCTGCTGTCCGCACAGTTGTTTTCGAACATCATCATTCCGGATGCGGGCATCACGCGAACGATGTCCGACACAATCGGTCTCGCTGTCGTGTTCCTGCTTGTTTTCGGGGGTCTTCGCGTGATCAATTACGCGCAGAGCCTGTACCGCATCAATGTCTTCGAAAAAGCTTTCCACGGCAATTCCGCGTCTCGCGCGGGGGAGTCGTGGCGCTGGGCAATGGCGATGGAACTGACGTCGATCCTCACGATGTCCGCCCGGATCGTTGTCATCGCGTCCGCGCTGTTCTTCCTCTCGCCCCTCTTCGCCGTCGCGAACGTCGTCATCGCGGGTCTCGTGTTGCAGGTATTCGGGGTTTCGCTTCGCCGTCAACTCGTCACGCAGAAGCGTTTTCGCGCACAACAGCAAGCGAAAGCTCCGGCGTCGAGCGCCGACAAGGTTCGTGCGCGAATCAAGGCGGGGGAACTCGCGTCCCTGATCGCCAGCGTCGGTGTGATGGTGCTCATGGCCTCGTTGATCGCGCTGACGGTCATCGGTGACATCGCTGCCGGAGCCGCCCTCGTTTCGTTCCTCGCGATTCGCATGATTGGTCAGATGTATTCGGGAATCGCCTCTGGTCTCATGCGGTTCGCTCGCGCGCGAGTCAACAGTGACTAGGCCGGCGCTCACGATCGCCTATTCGGTGCTCGCCGATGGGCTTTCCCGAATAGTGCTTCCGCCGGCACGCCCGAACACGGAAATTCTCGTCGTGGTACAAGGCGCGGGTGGGTCTGACCCGGTTCGCGACGACGTGCGCGTTCTTCGCCTCGACTCGACGGGCGTCTCGGTGAGTCGCAACGAGGCCATCTTTCAGGCGGCGGGCGAGGTCCTCCTTTTCGGTGAGGAAGACGCGACCTTTATTTCCGCCGGAATCGATGAGGTCCTCGACACGTTTGCCGACAACCCCCGCCTCGCGGTTCTTCTCGGGCGTGCGCAAGACGAAACGGGGACGCCCAGAAAGCGCTACCCCGCATTTCGCGAACCCGCGACGATGTGGAACTCGGCCCGCGTCGGCACCATCGAGCTCGCGGTTCGCCCCGAGCTCATCCGAAAATCGGGCGTGACGTTTGACGAGTCGTTCGGCGCGGGAACCGAGAACTACCTTGGTGACGAATACATCTTCGTCGCGGACGCAAACCGCGCGCGGCTCAAGTGCGAGTATTTTCCGATTACGTTCAGCCAACATCCCGCCGAGTCATCGGGGACCCGGTTCGGCACGGATGCCGACGCGCGCGCGCGTGCTCGGGTGTTCACCAGGGTGTTCGGGTGGTTCGCACCCGTCATGCGACTTGCGCTGTGGGCACGAAACCCCGCTCGATTCGGCTCGATCGGTCGGGGAATCCGATTCGTTACCGGCGTTTTTCCCCAATAGCCCAGCGCAGTGCGTCTGCGACCGTGCGATGCGTGAACTCGAACCCGTCCTTCTCAAGCGCGGAGGGGTGCAGTTTTTGGGACGCGAGCAGCAGTTCGCGACCCGCATCACCCAGCAGGCCAATCGCGAACGCCGGAATCGCGAACAGGTGTGGGCGAGACATGACCCGCGAAAGTTCGCGCGTCACTTCGACGGAGTGAGCGGGTTTCGGCCCGACGAGGTTGACGGGCCCGCTCAGTTTCGAATCGATGAGGTGCACGATGGCCCGAACCTCGTCTCGGTGACTGATCCACGGCCACCACTGACGCCCCGTCCCGATTCGGGCACCGACGCCGAGCGCGGTCGCCATGCGAAGTGGTGTGAGCGCCCCACCGTCACCAAGAACGAGACCCGTTCGCAGAAACACCGTTCGACACTTTGCTGCAACGGCGTAACCTTCCCATTCCTCGGTTACATCGGCGAGGAACCCGGTTCCCCGCGCACTCGTTTCGGTTAGTTCCGTGTCACCACGGTCGCCATAGATTCCGACCGCGGAGCCCGACAGGAATGCCGTCGGAGTGACCTTCGCCGCGTTGATTGCCGTCACGAGCGTCGTCGTCGCCTCACGCCGAGACGAGCGGATCGATTCGCGAATAGATGACGTCCACGGCATTCGGGAAATACTGGCGCCCGACAGGTTGATCACGGCATCGGCGCCCGACAGTGCGGCAGGATCAAGTGTCCCAGTGGGCGGATCCCACGAGACCTCGTCTGGGCCAGCGGCCGCACGGCGAACCAGGGTCGTGACGACCCAGCCTTCGCTTCGCAGTTCCGACACGACCGCACGCCCGATGAAACCCGATGCGCCCGAAACAATCGCTCGACGTTGTGCCATGAGCCACCTCCTGTGGTGATTGGAAGTCTAAGTGTTGTTGCCCCAATGACTCTTGGCGCGCGTTTCCCCCTATTGTCTGGGGAAATGAGGAGAAAGCCGCAGAATCGGGCACAATAGAAGCATGTACATCTCGGCACGAGTCGATTACGCGATGAGGGCACTGCTCGAACTCGCGGTCGCTCAGCGCACCGAGCCACGGTCCCTCCTCAAGGGCGATGCAATCGCCGAGAAGCACGGGATTCCCACGAAATTTCTCGTCGGCGTTCTCACGACTCTGCGCACCGCGGGAATTCTCGCGAGCATGCGCGGTAAGGACGGCGGATTCCGGCTCGCTAAGCCGGCGAAAGACATCAGTGTTGCCGACGTCATGCGTGCACTCGAAGGACCGCTTGCCGAGGTTCGCGGTGAGCGCCCCGAAGAGACCGAATACGTTGGCGCAGCAGAGCACCTGCGCGACGTGTGGATCGCAACCCGCGTCGCGCTCCGCAGCGTCCTCGAGAACACGAGCCTCGCCGACATCGAATCGGGGGAGTTGTCCACCGAAGTCGCGACGCTTCTCGCGACTCCTGGTGCGTGGGCTCGCCGCTAGCCACCCGCCAATCGGTAGGCTGAACGCATGAGTGTTGTCGAATTTCGCAGTGACGTAACGGTCGAACTCGTCCGCTCATCGGCGAGCGACAGCGACGTACTGTTTGCGGCGCGAGTCTCGACCCAGGGTGAACAGTCCCTCGACGGAAGCGACGCCGACGCGACCGATCGCGACAAGGGGCTCATCAACTACCTCATGCGTGACCGACACGGGTCACCGTTCGAGCACAACTCGATGACCTTCTACGTTCACGCGCCGATTTTCGTGTTCCGGGAATTCATGCGACACCGCATTGCCTCGTACAACGAGGAAAGCGGACGCTATCGCGAACTCCGTCCCGTTTTCTACGTTCCGGGTCCCGACCGCAATCTTGTGCAAATCGGCAAGACGGGACATTACGAATTTGTCCCGGGAACTCCGGAACAGACC
>CANGCU010000145.1 GCA_947452355.1 Microbacteriaceae bacterium
ATGCGAAGCCCCTTCAGTGAGTCACCTCGAGCACCTCGGCGAGCCGCATCGGCGAACGATGGCCACTCGTCGGGAATGCTCGTCGAGTCATGGTGGTCATAACCCCCGATGATGTCGTGCAATAACCCGGCATCTAGGACCGTTCGAGTCACCGGCCCCACCTGATCGAGCGACGACGCCAGGGCGATTGCGCCGTAGCGGCTCACCCCGCCGTAGGTCGGCTTCATTCCGACCGTTCCGGTGAACGCGGCGGGTTGACGAATCGAGCCCCCAGTGTCGGAGCCAAGGGCGAGCGAGGCTTGGAACGCCCCGACGGCGGATGCCGAGCCACCACCCGAACCGCCCGGGATTCGTGAGCGGTCCCACGAATTGCGCGTGATGCCATACGCCGAGTGCTCGGTCGACGACCCCATGGCGAACTCGTCCATGTTGGTCTTTCCGAGGATCGGCAGGCGCGCTGCACGAAGTCGGGCGACGGGTGTCGCGTCGTAGGGCGGAATCCAACCTTCGAGAATCTTGGACCCCGCTGTCGATGGCATGTCGAGCGTGCACAGGACGTCCTTGACCGCGACGGGAATGCCCGCGAGAGGATTCAGCGAGACGCCCGCTGATCGAGCGGAGTCGACCTCATCGGCAATCGTGAGCGCCGAGTCGGAAACGTGGAGGAACGCGCCGAGGTCGCCGTCGGTCTCGGCGATCCGATCGAGATGCGCTTTCGTCAACTCGACACTGGAAATCTCTCGCGATTCGAGAAGTGCGGATTGTTCCGCTGCGCTGAGGTGGATGAGGTCGCTCACGCTTCCTCCCCCAAGATTGCGGTCACGCGGAAACGCGAACCGTCATGGTCGGGCGCACCGGTGAGGGCTTGTTCCGAGGTGAGCTCGTCGGCAACCACGTCCTCACGCCAGACGTTCTCCATCGGGATTGGGTGTGACGTCGCGGGAATGTCCGGCGTTGCAACCTCATTGACCTTTTCGACGGCACTCACAATCGCGGCGAGTTCACTCGTCAACGTCGTGACCTCGTCGGGGGTCAGGGCAATTCGGGCAAGGTTCGCCAGGTGGCGAACGGTGTCCTCGGTAATGTCAGACATGGTTCTCCGTGCGTCGGGAATACCCCCAATCCTACCGAGCCACCTCGCGCAAGCGTTTGACGATTCCGGATTCGCGAGGAGAATGGCGATATGCGCTCAACGATTTTGGTATCCACCGCAATCGCCGTTCTCACCGCGTTGAGCGGCTGTGTCACACCGGCACCGACGCCGGTACCGACCCCGACCATGTCACTCGAAAACGATTGGCTTCTGTATAGCGGAACCGACTCCCTCGGAGATTTGGTGCAAGGCGACGAGGGCGCGATTCGAATGACAATCGCGGACAACAAGATCAACGGTCAAATCTGTAACTCGTGGGGCGGGGACATCGCAATCGACGGATCACGCATCACGTTCGGACCGCTTTACTCCACCGAGATGTACTGCGAGACTCCCAAGGGAATCATGGACCGCGAATCTCGGTTCTTGTCCGATCTTGCTCTCGTGACGACAATCGAACTCGTCGATGGAAAGCTCCACTTATCGGGCGGTGGCGTCGACCTGGAATTCGGTGGCAGCTACTAAGCCAAGCCGAGTGTCGCCGCGAATTCTTCCGCTGGAACGATTCGAATTCCGAGTTCGATTGCTTTCGCTTCCTTCGACCCAGCGCCGTCGCCGACAAAAACGATTGAGGTGTTCTTACTCACGCTCGATGATACTTTTCCGCCGGCCTGACGAACCGCCTCTTCGGCGCCATCTCGGGTGAACCCCGGCATGCTTCCGGTGACGACAACCGTCATGCCGGACAGTGGGCCGTCGACCGCCTCAGTCGCAGCACCGGGCCCGGGATGTCCCGGAATCGCGAAGGGCACACCGGCGGCGCGCCATCGCGACACAATTTCCTGATGCCAGTCAACCGCCAACCATTCAACGAGGCTCGACGCGATGATGGCTCCCACGCCGTCGACCGCAGAGAGTTCGTCAGCAGTCGCGGCTTCGATCGCGGAGAGGGACCCAAATTGGCTCGCGAGGGCGCGTGCCGCAACGGGGCCAACGTGACGAATATTAAGCGCGACGAGGAATCGCCATAGGTCCTTTGACTTCGCGTCGGCGAGACCCTTCACCAACTTGAGAGCGTCCTGTGACGGAACCAATTCCTTCTTGACCGTTGCACGAAATGGCGTTTGAGTGATGGGTTGGCCGGTTGCCTCGTCGAGTTTGATGAGTCCCGTCTCGGCGTCCTTGACTGAGACTTCGATTGGGAAAAGGTCGTCAATCGTGAGGTCGAACAGCCCCGCTTCGCTCGTGAGCGGCGGTGTCGACGGGACCAGGGGTTGCGTGAGGGCTGCGGCAGTCACTTCGCCGAGCCCCTCGATGTCCAGTGCGCCGCGGCTTCCGATGTGTTCAACTCGACCGCGCACCTGCGCGGGGCAGTGTTCGGTGTTCGGGCACCGCAAATCGATGTCGCCCGATTTCGCCGGTGCGAGCGTCGCGCCACATTCCGGACACTCAGTCGGCATGACCCATTCGCGCTCGGTTCCGTCGCGCAGCTCGACTACAGCCCCGAGGATTTCGGGGATGACGTCCCCCGCTTTGCGCAGAACGATCGTGTCCCCGATCAGCACGCCCTTCTGGACGACAACGTCCTTGTTGTGCAAGGTTGCCTGTCGAACAACAGAGCCCGCGACGGTTACCGGCTTCATCACCGCATACGGAGTTGCGCGGCCGGTGCGGCCCACTCCGACGACGATGTCGAGCAAAACGGTGTTGACCTCTTCCGGCGGATATTTGTAGGCGATAGCCCACCGCGGCGCCCGCGACGTCGCACCGAGGCGGTGGTGTAGTTCAAGATTGTCGACCTTGACCACGACGCCGTCGATCTCGTGTTCAAGGTCGTGACGGTGCTGGCCGTTCCGCTCAACGTACGCGATTGCCCCAGCCGAATCGGACACAACCGACCAATAGGGCGACGTCGGCAGTCCCCACGACGTCAACAGGTCATAAATCTCGGATTGGTTGGCGACAGGCGGGTTCTGCCATGCACCGATTCCATGAACGTA
Source organism: Microbacteriaceae bacterium (assembly GCA_947452355.1). Lineage (GTDB taxonomy): Bacteria > Actinomycetota > Actinomycetes > Actinomycetales > Microbacteriaceae > MWH-TA3. The sequence goes on from CANGCU010000145.1 coordinate 3,094, forward strand.
GAGGCTCAAACGCGAGAGGCGATCGTGCATGAGGTCGAGCTGGCGTTCGTTTTTTGATTCCGCTTTTTGGCGAAGGCTTCCTGATGCCGCGTTGCGCGGATTCGCGAATGTTTTTTCCCCGAGAGACGCCTGACGCGCGTTGAGTTCATCGAATTCGGCCGTTCGGAAGAATACCTCGCCACGAATTTCCACCACGTCGGGATGACCCGTGCCAGTCAAACGCTGGGGAATCGACGGAATCAGACGAACGTTTTCCGTGACATCCTCGCCCGTCACACCGTCGCCGCGGGTGGCAGCCTGGACGAGCACGCCGTTCTCGTAGCGCATGCTCAGCGCGAGCCCGTCAATCTTTACCTCGCACAACCACTGAATCGGCGTTTCGGCATCGCGTTCGGTTTTCGCCATCCACTCGGTCAGTTCGTCGGTGGAAAACACGTTATCGAGGCTGTACAGGCGCTCTCGGTGGACGACTGGATCGAACAATCGTGAATCCGTTGTGCCGCCGACGCGTTGGGTAGGGCTGTCCTG
>CANGCU010000146.1 GCA_947452355.1 Microbacteriaceae bacterium
CTCGAGGGAACGTTTATTCAGGTGAACGTCGCCGACGAGGACCAGGTTAACCACCTCTTCGACGAGACCGTCCGTCTGCACGGACGCGTCGACATCGCGTTCAACAACGCGGGCATCTCGCCGCCCGACGACGATTCGATCGAAACGACCGAACTTCCCGCGTGGCAAAAGGTTCAAGACGTGAACCTCAAGAGTGTTTACCTGTGTTGCCGAGCTGCGCTTCGCCACATGACCAAGCAGGGCAGCGGGTCCATTATCAACACCGCGTCCTTTGTTGCCGTCTTGGGCAGTGCGACGAGCCAGATCTCGTACACCGCGAGCAAGGGTGGTGTGCTCGCGATGAGCCGGGAACTCGGTGTCCAGTTCGCGCGTCAGGGAATTCGTGTCAATGCACTCTGCCCCGGGCCGGTGAACACGCCGTTGTTGCAGGAACTGTTCGCCAAGGACCCCGAGCGTGCACAGCGTCGTCTCGTGCACATCCCCATCGGGCGTTTCGCGAAGCCCGAGGAACTCGCGGCTGCGGTCGCGTTCCTCGCGAGTGATGACTCGTCCTTCATCACCGGTTCGACGTTCCTCGTCGACGGCGGAATCTCTGGCGCGTACGTCACACCCCTCTGATTCCCATGAGCACCGACGTCTCTGAAAACGGGTCTGCGGCAGTAGCGATCGGCTTCGACCGGTCGCTACTGCTCACCCCGATTCGCGGAGGGAACACCTTCGAAGAGACGGTCGAACGCATCCTGCAGACAGTTCGACTGGGGTTGATTCACCCAGGTGAACAACTCCCGCCCGAACGGGAACTCGCGACGATGCTCGAGATCTCGCGGGACACCGTGCGGGACGCCATCGCGTCGCTCTCGGAGGCGGGCTATTTGGCCATCCGTCGGGGTCGCTACGGCGGCACATTCGTTGCGGATTCCATACCCGCCGGCCCGATCGTAATCGGGCGGGACGGTGAGGTTCTCGAGCGCCATCATTTCACTGTCACTGACATTCACGACGTCCTGATGTTGCGATCCGTTCTTGAACCCGGTGCGGCGTACCAAGCCGCTCTCAGCGACCTGAGCGGCGAACTGCGCGAACGACTCTGGTCCGTTCATCAGGAAACCGCGGCCGCGACCGTAGACGACTACCGTCGACTCGATTCGCGTTTGCATCTCATGATTGCCGAAATGACGGGGTCAAATTCACTCGTCAATCAGGTCGCCCAATCGCGCGTGAGAGTCATCGAACTGCTCGACGAAATCCCGCTTTTGCCGCCGAACATCGCTCACTCCAACGCGCAACACGAATCAATCATCATGGCCATTTTGACCGGAAGCCCCGACGACGCCGCGTCCGCGATGCGCGCGCACCTTGAAGGCTCCGCCGCGCTCTTGCGCGGGTTCTTGACCTAGTTTGTGGTGGCGTCGACCTGGTCGTCTTCGATTGACGAGTCGGCATCCGTCGTCGTGCTCTCGACACGACGCTGAATGTCGTTGGCGACACGCTGGCGAAGGCCGCCAAGCAACAACACCGACAGCGCCAGCGCAATGAGCGTTGCAAAGACCGCGCCCAAAATCCATCCCGTTCCGACGAGGACGAGCACCGCGTACGCGATGACGAACAAGCCAAGTCGAGCGAGGGTGTATTGAATCCAGGGAGGCATGCCTCTATCGTAAGCGCGGTTCGCACGCGCCTAGAATGATGAAATGCTCGCTCGTGTTCTCGTTATCGGCGCATTTTTACTTGTTGCCCTGGTGATTTATGCCCTGGTCGACGCCGCGGTGACGCCCGCGTCGGGGATTCGCGGACTGCCCAAGCCCCTCTGGATTGTGGCCATCATCGTGTTTTTGCCGGTCGGCGCCGTTTTGTGGTTCGTGCTCGGGAAGGACCGGGCGCGTCGTTCAGCGTCCGATGCGAAGCCGGGGGCGCCGAGGGATATTGTCGATCGGCTATCGACAACCGGACCATTTTCCACCGAATCGTCCGAAGATCGGATCGCGCGGTTGGAAGAGGAGTTGCGTCGCCTAGACGACGAAGGTGACGTGCCACCACAAGGTTCCGAGTGACGACGCTCGAATCCACCGCGACGGTGTGGTCGCACGCGTTTCTTCGAACGCTGATTGAAAACGGTGTCACGGACATCGTGGTGTGCCCCGGCTCGAGGTCGCAGGCTTTGTCGCTTCTCGCAGCCCAACTCCACGAGCTCGGACTTCTCACGATGCACGTCGTGCTCGACGAGCGCGCCGCCGGCTTTCTTGCCCTCGGTCTGTCGATCGAATCAGGTCTTCCAGCCGTCGTCGTGACAACATCGGGAAGCAGCGTCGCCAACCTCCACCCCGCGGTCGTCGAGGCGTTTCATCAGGGGACACCGCTTATTCTTGTGACGGCCGATCGGCCTGCGTCTGCGCGCTCGACGGGAAGCGGCCAGACCACATTTCACGTCGGGATGTTTTCCGTCGCGGTTCGAGAGACGTTCGATGTTCCACCAGCGGCAAGCCACGAACGTGCCGAGTCCGATGGCGTGCAGATCGCGTTGGACGCGCTGACTGCTGCGATTCGCGGACGAGGACCGGTTCACGTGAACCCACAGTTCGTCGAACCGTTGTCGTCGAATCTTTCGGATAGCGAACTTTCGACAATTCAGGCTGGACCTCTTCCCGTCTTTGCCCGTGACGACATCACGCACGACATCGAGCCGTCGGTTGGCGTTGTCGTCGTCGCGGGGCTCGGCGCGGGAACTCGCGCGGAGGAATGGGCACGCGAACTCGGTGCACCACTATTCGCCGAAGTGGAAAGCGGGGCGCACTTCGGACCACACCTCGTCACCGATTATCGAACGATTGCGTCGATTCCTGAATTCGCTGACCTGGTGCACACCGTCGTCGTCGTGGGTCGCCCGACGCTCTCCAGGGTCATCGATCCGATGTGTTCGAGACCTGGCACCACGGTCGTCGTCGTTCACGTCGGCGAAGGAGTCACCTACCGACCCACAGCCGACACTCAACTAGTGGACGCCATCGTTGTGACGGGGACCGGAGAGGCAATCGCCCGCGAATGGGGAATTCCGTGGGCACGACGATCCCGTATGGCGTTGGACGCTCAACACCACGAGCCTGCTGCTGATGTCGAGGGCAGTCTTGTGGCCGACCACGCCGCCAGGTCGGCATTCGCCCGCAACGAGATGGACATTCAACGAGAGCCCGTCACGGCCGACATGCTGGTTCGGTTGGTCTGGGACGCGACGTGGCCACACGACCGTTTGGTGTTCGGCGCATCGAGCATCATTCGAGTCGCCGACTCCGTCGTTCCCGGCAAACCGATTCGGGTCCACTCGAATCGGGGAGTCGCCGGAATCGACGGGACCATCGCGACGGCACAGGGAATCGCGTCGGCCTCGCGTCGCGAGGCTAAATCGACGGCCTCCGGTGTTACACGGCTTGTTCTCGGAGACCTCGCCGCCTGCTACGACGCTAGTTCGCTGGTTCTGCTCGACGGCCCCATCCAAGGAATCATCGGCAACAAC
>CANGCU010000147.1 GCA_947452355.1 Microbacteriaceae bacterium
CACGGGTACCACGGTCGCACCAACCTGACGATGTCGATGACATTCAAGGCCATGCCCTACAGCCTCGGCTTCGGCCCGTTCGCTGGCGACATTCACCACGCTCCCAACTCGTACCCGTTCCACGACAAGCTGTCGGGTGCCGAGGCGGCTGCTCGCACCATCTCCTACCTCGAGAAGCGTGCGGGTGCGTCGTCGCTCGCGTGTCTCGTCGTCGAACCAATTCAGGGCGAGGGCGGTTTCGTCGTCCCCGCTGACGGCTACCTCCCCGCACTCCAGAAGTGGTGCAACGAGAACGGAATCGTCTACGTTTCGGACGAAATCCAGTCGGGTCTCATGCGAACCGGTAAGTACTACGCCTCGGAACACTTCGGTGTCATCCCCGACCTCGTGACGACCGCCAAGGGTGTCGCGGGTGGTTTCGTCATCTCTGCTGTCACGGGACGCGCCGACATCATGGACGCGAGCCACGTCGGTGGACTCGGCGGAACCTTCGGTGGAAACCCGATTTCCGCCGCTGCCGCGGTTCAGGTTTTCGAAGAAATCGAAAAGCGCGGCCTGATGGCCGAAGCAGAGCGCATCGATCGTGTTCTGGGTGGCGCACTTCGCGACCTCCAGAAGAAGCACAACATCATCGGCGACGTCCGCGGTATCGGTGCGATGCAGGCAATCGAGTTCACCGAGCCCGGTACCGACACCCCGATGACCGACGTTGTTCCGTTCGTGACGGCCTACGCCATCAAGAAGGGACTTTTGTTGCTGTCGGCGGGAACCTACGCCAACGTACTTCGCTTCCTCCCGTCCGTTGTCACGAGCGACGAACTGTTGCTCGACGCCGTTTCCATCATCGACGAAGCCCTTTCGGCCCGCTAATGCATCCGCTGTCGGTCGAGGGGTGCGTCGAACTCGCTTCCCTCGACCGGAACGGATTGATTGAATCGCGTCACATCGGCGCCTTCGTGGTCATCGATCGCGAGGGGTCGGTCATTGAGTCCGGTGGCGATATCGATGCGACGATCTTTCCACGCTCGACCATCAAACCATTGCAAGCCATTGCCGCGCTTCGAGCCGGTGCATCCCTCGACGGAGTTGAGCTCGTGCTTGCGAGCGCAAGCCACTGCGGGTCCCACCGTCACACCGATGCGGTTCAATCGATGCTCGCTCACGACCATCTGACCGTCGACGAGCTCGGGTGCCCCGCGGCGTGGCCGCTCGGCTACAACGAGAAGGCGGAACGAATCGCCGAGGGTGAAGGTACCCAGCGGGTGACGATGAATTGTTCGGGGAAACACGCTGCGTTTCTTCGAGCATGCGTTGCCAACGGGTGGGACACCGCGACCTACCTTGACCCGGCACACCCGTTGCAGGTTCTCATCCGGGAGGTCGTTGAGGAATTCACCGGCACAACCGAGTTGTGGCCCGCCGTCGACGGCTGCGGGGCACCTCTGTACGGGATGAGCCTTCGCTCACTCGGAACCGCTATCGCACGAGTCACGGATGGACACGATGCCAACGCGGAACGACTCGTCAACGCGATTCGTGCGAACGCGTGGGCGTTGGACGGCGTCGGTCGCGACAACACCAGAGTCATCGAGGCCACCGACGCAATCGCGAAGATAGGCGCCGAGGGAGTGCTCATCATCTCCCGCGAGGGAATCGCCGTCGCACTCAAATGCTTGGACGGCTCGGATCGCGCGAACACCGCGGTTGCGGTCACGCTCCTCGCCCGTCACGGTGTCATCGACCGGTCCGTCGCCGAGGACCTCATCGCCGAACTCGTCGAGCCGATCACGGGCGGCGAGAACGTCGTTGGCCGTCTTTCGGTCACGGTTTAGGGGAAATTCGCACAATTATCAACGAATTTCGCGGAATTATCGTGTTTTCGTTGCGGATTCCCTTGCCAATCGACATAATTGCAGAGGGATTCCCCACAACTCAACTGTCACAGGAGACACACAATGCGGATTGCCGTTCCCGCCGAAATCAAAAACAACGAATACCGCGTCGCGATTACCCCGGCAGGAGTGAAGGATCTCGTATCCGCTGGTCACTCTGTCGTGATTCAGGCCGGCGCTGGTCTTGGATCCAACATCACTGATGATGCATACGCCAAACAGGGTGCCGAAATTGAAAAGGACGCCGCGAAGGTGTGGGCGTCAGGCGACATGGTCCTCAAGGTCAAAGAGCCCATCGAAAGCGAATATCCCCATTTCCGCGAGGGCATGTTGCTCTTCACCTATCTTCACCTCGCCGCTGAAGAGCACCTGACCAAGGCATTGCTCGCGGCGAAGGTCACCGCCATCGCCTACGAGACGGTTCAACTTCCGACCCGCGCGCTCCCCCTACTTGCACCGATGAGCGAGGTAGCCGGCCGGCTGTCCGTCATCGTCGGAGCCAACGCCATGCTTCGCCCCAACGGCGGTCCCGGGCTTCTGGTGCCCGGCGTACCCGGAACACACCCAGCGAACATCGTCGTGCTCGGTGGTGGTGTCGCAGGAACCAACGCCGTCGCCATGGCCGTCGGACTTGGGGCGACCGTGAGTGTGCTCGACACCAACATTCAGCGCCTCCGTGAACTCGACGCCTTATATGCGGGACGAGTCCAGACGCTCGCATCCAACGCGTACGAAATTGAGCAGGCCGCGATTCACGCCGACATGGTCATCGGATCGGTACTCATCCCCGGCGCCAAAGCGCCCAAGCTGATTACCAACGACATCGTCAAGAAAATGAAGCCGGGAAGTGTCCTCGTCGACATCGCAATCGATCAGGGCGGCTGCTTCGAGGATTCGCACGCGACGACTCACAGTGAACCCACCTTCCAGGTTCACAATTCCATTTTCTATTGCGTCGCCAACATGCCGGGCGCCGCTCCGCAAACGTCAACTCACGCGCTGACCAACGCCACCGCGCCATACGTTCGCGCCCTCGCCGCAAAGGGGTGGAAGGACGCGCTTCGCGCGGACGCTTCACTGGCACTTGGACTCAACACGCACGACGGCCAGCTCACGAACGAACCCGTCGGCGTCGCTCACGGAATCGACGCGGTGTCGCTCGAATCCGTGCTCGCGTAAAGCACTACACGCAGACCCCGCCACGTTCCCACACCGGGGACGGAGGCGGGGTCGAACGTTTCCGGCGGGGCACCCGTGGCGCGGTGTTCGTCCATCGTCGACGTTCGAAGCGTGAGGACGTTGGGGAACGTCCCGACGGTACGCGGTAGCGGTCGCGAGGTCGACACCACGACGGCCTCCACGGAATCGCGCCCGCGGCATCGGACAAATTGATCGAGAAATTCCGTCGCGTCACGGTGGTCGAGCCCATCGAGAATTCGGTCAATGTCGTCGACGATGACCAGCCCGGTCGCGTCCCGAAGCCGAGTGGACTCGGACACCCACGTGACCGGACTCTCCCCCGCGAGAGCCCGCAGTGCCGATGTTCGTCCCGAACCACGATTCCCCATCACCCACACGTCCCCCTGTGTTGGCTGCCA
>CANGCU010000148.1 GCA_947452355.1 Microbacteriaceae bacterium
CAAGGGAACCGTCGTACCGAAGGCGAAGCCCAAAAAGCGCTAAGCGAAGTTCGTGTCGGGGTGGAAGCGTTCGCCCGTTGCCCGCACACTGGCACCGCAACCATCCAGATACGGAGTCAGTCCACCGATTGCGGCTGGCCAACCCGCCCCGGACATCATGCACAGGTCGATGTCGCTCGCGGTGTGCACCACCTGTTCGTCGAGCATGATCCGGACTTCTCGAGCCAGCGCGTCGACGATGGAGTCATGAATGGTCGCGGCGGTCATGTCAGTCTGGGTGTTCACGACAGACTCAAGATCCGTCGCGATGCTGGAACTGACCGGATTGGCTGTCAAAGCCGGCAGAGATGTTCCGACAAAGAAGCGTTCTGGTGCGCCGTGGCGCACGGATTCCATCATCTTGAGGGTCACCATGCGACCTATCAGGTCAATGAGTGCAAACGGAGTCATCGGAAGGCGAAGCGGTGTAACGGCATCCGAGATCGCGTCGGGCGCGACACCCTCTTCAACCAGGCGAAGCACCTCGCCAAGAAACGTTGACAGTAGGCGGTTGACGACAAAGCCCGGCTTGTCCGCGACGACCACGGGAGTCTTACGAAGAGCGCGGGCGACCTGAATCGCTGTGGCCAAGGTCGACCCAGACTCGCGAGGTCCGCGAACAACCTCGACGAGTTTCATCGACGCGACGGGGTTGAAAAAATGAATCCCCGCAACCCGTTCGGGGTTCGACACGAAGCCAGCCATGGCGTCAATCGATAAGGACGACGTATTCGACGCAATGATTGCGTCGGGGCGCACAATCGCCTCCAATTCGGTGAGGACAGCCTTCTTCACCTCGAGGTCTTCGAACACTGCTTCGATCACGAGATCGCAGTCAGCAAAATCGGACATCGACAGTGTCGGGTGAAGTCGAGCAAGGATCTCGGACTTTGCGCTTTCCGTGAGTGACTTTTTGTTTATTCGCACTTCAAGCCATTCGCCGATTCGCGCGATAGCGGAATCGAGCCGATCCTGGCTCACATCGGAGAAGACAACCGGGACGGCGAGAGATTCCGCAAACGCGAGCGAAATCTGGCTGGCCATGAGTCCTGCGCCGATCACACCAACACTCGACAGCGGACGGGGCTCGTCGGAGGGGCTGCCCGCAGGTGGTTTGCTTGCCAAACTGTTCACACGAAACGCATAGAGACGACGTCGAAATTCGGCGGTCATCATGAGCGTTGCCAGTGCTGCGTCCTCTGCGGCGAACGCTTCGGCGTCGGTCGCGCCGATGGTGGACACGATGACTGACGACAATTCTCGGAGAGCGTCAATCGGATTTCCCGGACGTCCGAGTTGTCTCTCGAGCACCTCGCTAATTATCGAGACCGCCGTGTCCTTATCCCATTCGGCATCTGTACGGGTGTTCGACTGCGCGAGTTCGTCGACGAACAGCATCGCTCCTGTCATGACGTCGGGCGCCACCGCATCAATGAGACCGAGTTCGATTGCACGGTCCGCCCCTAGATGTTTTCCGGTGATGGCGTCGGTGACCATGACGCCGAGTGCGGGCACGAGTCCAATGATTCGGGGGAGAAGCGTTGCTCCACCCCAACCCGGAATCAGTCCGAGCCCGATTTCGGGAAGACCCATTCGTGCCGTGTCGGTCTGTGCGACGCGGTAGGTGCAATGAAGAGCAAGTTCAAGACCGCCACCGAGCGCAATCCCGTTGATTGCCGCAATAGTGGGGACCCCGAGGTTGGAGAGTTTCGAGAGCACACGGTGACCTTCGCGCGCAAACGCGACGGCGTCGTCGTACGATCGCGGACTCGACAGTGTGTCGAGGTTTGCCCCCGCGCAGAAGGTGCGGCCGGTCCCCGTGAGGACGACGGCATCCGTGTTTGAGGGGTCTTTCGCGATGACGTCAAGCGCATCCCCGAGTCGAGCCAGGCCGAGTGGTCCGAGGGTGGCAGGGCGGCCGTCGTCACCGTTGGTGAGCGTGAGCACGGTGACGCGACGCCCACCGTTACTGGTCATAGACGTGACCGAAACGTCGACGGGAAAGTCCTCTACGGGGTAATCAATCATGCGCCGAAGTGGGGGTTTTCCCACACCATCGTTCCGCCTTGGCCGAGTCCAACGCACATGGTGGTGATCCCGTAGCGGATCGTGTGGTCAAGTTCGAATTGTCGCGCCAGTTGAATCGCGAGTCGAACACCCGAACTCGCCAGAGGATGCCCATACGCGATTGCCCCTCCCCAGCGGTTGAGAATCGGAGACGTCTGGTCGATTCCGAAGTGGTCGGTGAAGGCGAGCACCTGCACCGCGAATGCCTCGTTGATCTCGATAGCCCCAATGTCGTCGATGGAGAGACCGGCTTTTGCCAGCGCCTTTTCCGTCGCGGGGATGGGACCGAGTCCCATGTGGTCGGGGGAAACCCCCGCGAACGCGTAGGACATGAGCCTCATTCGCGGGCTAAGTCCGTAGCGCGACACAGCGTCTGAACCCGCGAGAATCGACATCGTCGCGCCATCGGTCAGAGGGGAGGCGTTGCCGGCCGTTACTCGTCCACCGTCTCGAAATGGTGTTCCGAGCGACGCGAGTGTTTCGAGCGTCGTCCCTGGTCGCAATTGTTCGTCGCGGTCGGCTAGACCGTGTGGCGTTTCCATGGCGACGAGGTCGGGCTGAATATGTCCCGCTTCGTACGCAGCCCATGCTCGGCTCTGGCTTTGCTCCGCGTAGGCGTCGGTTCGATCCTTGGTGATCATCGGGAAATTGTCGTGGAGAATCTCGGCAGTGAACCCCATTGCGAGCGATTCTGTCGTCAACAACCCAGCCTCGAGCATCGCGGGGTTAGCCTTGGCCGCGAATTCCATCGGATGCCGCCCCATGTGTTCGACCCCTCCGGCGATGGCGATGTCGATCTGGCCCCAACCGATACCGGAACCGAGAGTTGTCATTGAGGTCATTCCGCCCGCGCACATTCTGTCGATTGCGAACCCGGGAACGGATTGCGGAAGTCCTGCCGCTAAGCCAACCGTGCGACCAAGAGTTAACCCTTGGTCCCCTTCTTGGGTGGTTGCCGCGATGGCGACGTCATCGATCGCCTCGAGCGGGATTGTGCTGTTTCGTTTGAGAAGTCCGCGAAGGGCGGCCGTCGCAATGTCATCGGCACGAGTGTCTCGGTAAATACCCTTCGCGCCGGCCCGTCCAAATGGGCTGCGCATTCCATCGATATAAAAGACATCCAGTGCCACGTTCGTACCTCCGATAATTTATGTGCCTATCGCGCCGAGGTCAGTCGGCGTTCTCCGCGGGAGTGGAGAGGAACTGTGTGGGATCCTCGGCCACTCGCACAAAGCAATCATTCAATTGTCTATGTATTAGGTCGATTTGCCACTCCCGAGCGCCCGAATCACGCAACCACGCCGCGATGGATTCAGGGGCTACATCCACGGGTGGTTCGAAACAGATACGCCGTATTGTCTCTG
>CANGCU010000149.1 GCA_947452355.1 Microbacteriaceae bacterium
GCGGTGGCCAGGACGACACGTTTCCGCCGGGCGTAATAACTTCACACACGTTGATTCGGTGTGCGCCGGTGAACGACGTCGGAGTCGCAATGTTGGTCACCTGTCGCGTCGCCTGACCAGACCCGCGAACCTCAACCGAGACATCGGTTGCATCAACATAGTGAACGGGGAACACCTCCGACGCACGTGCGGTACAGAGGGCGATTTCGCCAGAGTCCCCCGCGATCGTGATGGTCGACCCGACGGGGACATACATCCAGTCGGATACCGCCGCGAAAACACCACGTCGACCCGTGAGTGTGTAGAGGGCACCATCCACCGTGACCGTGACGTTTTCAGCCGACAACGGCACGAGTACGCCTTCATCCGCAGCCAGCGTCACCGAAACCGTTGCCGTCGCGCTCAGCGTGTAGATGTGCAAACCGCTATAAGCCCAGCCCGCGTTGTCGGGCGTGACCATCACGTCCGCGGTGTCGGTCGCGAGGGTACCCGCGGGGAAAAACCAAGTCATGATGAAACCTTCCTGTCGCCTGATTTGTTGGAACGGACGACGGCGTTGGCTCGTCGCACCGCCCCCTCTGGATCGTTGTCGTTGGGGTACAGCAACGTGCGGCCGGCAACCACGCCTCGAACGTTAGGTTCGCGCATGGAGTCTTTCCAGAGATCGAAAATCGCGTCAGGATTTCCGCCGGGTTCGCCTCCCAACATGAGAATCGGGAGCGTCGTTGCTCCGGCAATTTCTGCCATTCGGGCGCTCGCGGGAACCTTGAGCCAGGTATACGCAGAAGACGATCCGAGCCCCGAGGCGATTGCGACGACCTTTATTAACGCGTCATCAGAGGTGTCGAGGATCGCTCCGCCCGACGAGTCCTTGTGATACGGCAACGGTTCGACCAATGCCATGAGTCCTCGGTCCGCCAGTTCGGTTGTCACTCGCGCAACTGTCTCGATGGTCTGCGCCACCGCAGGGTCGGTGTAATCAATTCTGATGAGGGTCTTGCCGCCGTCCAGCCCCATCGATTCGACGTGGTCAACGTCGTAGGCCGTGATTCGGTCATCGAGTTCCCAGTTTGCACCGATGATTCCACCACGATTCATCGTCCCAATTGCGAGTTTGTCGTCGAGTGCACCGAGCCACGCAAGTTCTTCGAGGACGTCGGCGCTTGCCAGCACGCCGTCCACCTCGGGCATCGCGAGACACCGGACGAGACGGTCGAGGAGTGTGTAGCGGTCGGCCATCGCCAACGGGTTCGACCCAAGCGAGATCTTGCCGCGCGACGTATGGTCGGCAGCGAGGATCACAAGTCGGCCGTCGTTGCCCGCGAGTGTTCGACGGCGACGTGACGTCAAGGCATTAGTGAATGCCTCCGGCCTAAACACCCGCTCGTCGATGAGCGCACGATACTGATCCCGTTCAATCGTCATGCTGCTTCACCGAGTAGTGTCGTTAATTCGTCGATGCGCGGCATTGCGTCGGCACAGGTCAGCCGCGTTGACACGAGTGCGCCCGCGGCGTTTGCGTAAAGACCCATTCGGTCCAGGGACCACTCGTTGAGAAGTCCTAAGCACAAGGATCCACCGAATGCATCACCCGCCCCGAGTCCGCACACGACGTCGACGGGGATTGCCGGGATTCGAACGCGCTCTGTTGAGGTCGCGAGCAACGCCCCGTCAGCACCGAGCTTGATGATGGCGAGCCGAACCCCTGATTGGATTAGGGCGTCTGCTGCGGTGTCGGGGTCGCGATTGCCGAGTGCAACCTCACATTCGTCGCGATTTCCGACGACGACGGTCGACAGTGAGATGGCGCGAAGAGCCATGTCGCGAGCCGCGTCGAGGCTACCCCAGAGCGAGGGGCGATAGTCGAGATCGAGAATTGTGTGGTCATCTCGATTTCGCATCGCCATCCACTCGAGGCATGTCTCGGCTGTTGACCCCTGCGCTAAGGAACCCTGGCTGATCCACAAGACCCGTGTTCCCCGAACGACCTCAGCGGGCACATCGTCAGCGGTCAAGGTGGTGTCCGGCGCCGCGGGTCCGCGATAAAAAATGACGGTGGGGCTTTCGGGCGGTGTGAGGGCCGCCAGCGCCAGCGGCGTCTGCTTTCCGTTTCCGGTTCCGACGTAGTCGGTGGATACTCCCCATTTTTCAAGGCGCCCCCGGATGAAATCGCCAAAGGCGTCATCCCCGACTTTCGTTGCCAAGCCAACACGAAGTCCGAGTTGCGCAGCAGCGACGGCAACGTTGGTGGGGCTGCCGCCGACGGATTTCTGGAAGTTCTGCTGTCCGTCGAATCCAACGTGAGGTTCCATTGCGTAGAGGTCGACGCTGATGCGACCGACGCTAAGGACATCTAACGGATTCATGACCATTAACCGAGTGTTGGGGCAACGACGTCGGTGAGGTACTTCAGGGAAGCGGAAACCTCCAACGCCGGCCCTTCCCCTTCGACGGGAAATCCGCCCGTGATTGCCGTGTCTTGCTCGATGACATACCAACCGCGATAGCCCGACGATTCGAGAGTCTGGACGACACCGAGGATGTCCACGTCGCCAGAGCCGAGGTTGGTAAATACGCCGGCCTGCGTAGCCGCCATGAGGGACACTTCGCGTCGAAGGACAGCGGGCACCATGTCGAGTCGGATGTCTTTCAAATGGACGTGTCCAACGCGGTCCATGGCATGCTTGGCGAATTCGACGGGGTCCTGCCCGCCAAAGGCCATGTGGCCCGTGTCGAGGCAGAAGTGAACGTCACACCCGTCCAGGATCCGGGAAATGTCGTCCTTCGTTTCAACGAGCGTCTGGACGTGCGGGTGCAGCACTTGCTCGAGGCCGTGCTCGGCGCAGATTTCGTCGACAATCCCGAGCATCTCGATCATGTGCCGTTGTTCCTCGGATGACAGTGCCCGGGGGTTTGACCAGTCCATGTCTTGAACCAGTGACGAGACGAATTTGGTTGCACCGGTCTTCTGGAAAAATTTGGAAGTGGCCGTGGCGCTTTCAATCGCAAAGGCACGCTGGGTCGGATCGTGTAATACCAGGGGGGTGAATCCACCCAGCAGCGTCATCCCAAATGCGTCAAGATCAGCATTGAGCTCGTCTGGATTAGTGGGGAGGAATCCGTCCGCTCCCAGTTCTGTCGCCGTGAAGCCGAGGTCAGCCATTTCACCAAGCACACGTTTTTTCGGGAGCATCGCCCCCCAACCCGGAACCTCACAAATTCCCCACGAGATGGGTGCCGACGCGACGCGGCTCAAAAAATCGGACACGATAATCCTCTCGTTGGAACGTTCCAACAAGTATGGCAGACTAAAAGCCCAAACCGCAAGATTCTGGGGTTGGACGAAAGGGGACAGTCGTGAAGGTTCTCGTTGTCGGCGCGGGCCGAATGGGATCGATTCGTGTCGAAGATCTGGTTGCCGATTCTCGAGTCAGTGAAGTGCTGA
>CANGCU010000150.1 GCA_947452355.1 Microbacteriaceae bacterium
AACGGGCTCATGGTCCCCTACCCCCACCGATTTCACGTACCGGTGGACCCGCGGGGGTGTTCCAATTACGGGCGCAACCGGAAGCACCTACGTGCTCACGAGCACTGATGCCGGCGCGCTCATTCGTGTGATTGTCACGGGAGTTCGCGAAAACTTCGAAGGGGATCCGAAAACGAGCCTGCCGACGATTGCCGTCGCATCGGGGACCTTCACCGCAACCCCGGTTCCGACAATCAGTGGTGTCGCAAAGGTCGACGAATTGTTGACGGCGACAGTTCCCGCGTGGACCCCGACTGTCGACTCCACCACCTATCAGTGGAAACGCAACGGAGTAGCGATTTCCGGCGCGACCTCGTTGACCTATCGGGTTGCGGCCGCGGACCTGTCCGCCCTGTTGACGTTCAGCGCGACGGGAACCAAGGCTGGGTTCGTAAGCGCTGTCAGCACCAGCGCGGCAACGACGCCCGTCATTGCCGCCGTCTTCGGAACACAACCGGTTCCCACCATCAACGGGATTGCCTCGGTTGGCGAACTCTTAACCGCTCGCGCGGGCACGTGGCTGCCGACGCCGGATCGGCTGACCTACCAGTGGCGTCGAGACACGGTGGCGATTGTCGGGGCAACCTCCGCGACGTACGAGTTGCAACCAGCCGATGCCGGTAAAGCGATCTCGGTTGTCGTCACAGCAACACGAACGGCTTACACCAGCGCCTCACGCACGAGCACCTCGACCGACCCGGTCGCCGCTCTCGTTTTCGATGACGCCGTCAAGCCGACGCTAGACGGGACTGAGGTCGTTGGGAACACGCTTCGTGTGTCGCCTGGTGACTGGACTCCCGCCCCCACCAGTTTTACGTACCAGTGGCTCCGTGACGGGGACCCAATCGACGGGGCTAACGCATCGACATACACACTCACCGGCGAGGATGCCGAATCCCTGATTTCCGCAGAGGTTACCGGCATCAAGCTCGGATACGAGTCGACAACGATGACAACGGACGAGACGGGATCGATTGAGTTCGGAACGCTCTCCGCCACACCGACACCGACGATTTCCGGGATTGCGCGGGTTGGCAGCCCGCTAACCGTTACCCCGGGCACGTGGTTGCCACGGCCCGTTGACCTCGCGTATCAGTGGATGCGTGACGGTGAGGACATCGCGGACGCAACGGAAACCAGGTACACGCCGACGGCCGAGGACCTCGATGCGGTCATTTCTGTGCGCGTCGAAGCGACCAAATTGGGGTATTTTTCCGAAACGATGACCAGCACAGACACAGCGGCAGTCGTCGAAGGAATCATGACGGCAACCCCTGTTCCCACGATCTCGGGAACCGTGAAGGTCGGAAACACTCTCACGGCCCGACCTGGGACGTGGCGACCGGACGGAGTCGAGCTCGCCTACCAGTGGCGGCGCGGAACGTCAGACATTAGCGGTGCAACGACATCGACGTATTCGCTCGTCGCGGCCGATGCTGGTGCGACTATTTCGGTTCGAGTGACGGGAACGCTCGAGGCGTATACGGACGTGGTCAAGACCAGCGTCTCGACCGCCTCCGTGGCTCTTGGCGCGTTCACCGCCGCTCCGACACCAACGGTGAGCGGTCAATTCACCGTTGGAAAGACCCTCACTGCGACTACTGGAACATGGACTCCTACCGCGACTCTCGCCTATAAGTGGTATCGGGGAACGAAGGTCATCGTTGGCGCGACATCATCGACGTATGTCTTGACCACAACGGATTCCGGACAGAAAGTTTCTGTCGCCGTGACTGCGACCCGTGAGGGCTACGCGGTGACCACCGCCGCCAGCGCTCCACGTACTGTCAATCTCGGTGTGTTTGACACTGCGCCGACACCCACCGTCACGGGAACAGCCCGTGTGGGTTCGACGTTGACGGCGGTTTCGGGATCGTGGTCGCCGTCAGCGACCCTGTCGTATAAGTGGAACCGCAACGGAACACCGATTAACGGTGCGACGGCCTCAACCTATGCGGTCATTGGCGCCGACGCGGGCGCGACTCTGTCAGTGACGGTGACGGCAACGAAGACCGCCTATGAAGCGACCTCGAAAACGAGTGACCCGACCGCGAGCGTTTCAACTGTCGACTTCACCGCATCGCCGACTCCGACAATCTCGGGCACCGCGAGCGTCGGATCCGTGTTGACGGCGACGGCGAACGCGTGGCTGCCCACGCCGTCCAACCTCGCGTACCAGTGGTACCGCGACGCCGCACCCATCGTCGGGGCGACACGAGCAACATATACGCTCGTTGCCGCAGACCTCGGTACCGAAATCACAGTCAAGGT
Organism: Microbacteriaceae bacterium; assembly: GCA_947452355.1. Taxonomy (GTDB): domain Bacteria; phylum Actinomycetota; class Actinomycetes; order Actinomycetales; family Microbacteriaceae; genus MWH-TA3. The sequence continues at coordinate 2,311 of CANGCU010000150.1, forward strand.
GACGGGAACATTGCTTGGATACAACACCGCGCAAAAGACGTCCGTAGCAACCGCGGAAATCGACTCGGGCACGTTCTCACCAGCACCTACACCGACAATCTCGGGAACGGAACGAGTGGGGCAAGTTCTCACGGCGAGCCCCGGCACGTGGGGTCCAGTGACCCCGACGCTGGCATATCAATGGAAACGGGACGGAACCGCAATCAGCGGCGCGCAATCCAGAACCTACGAACTTGCAGCGGCTGACGTCGGTGCGAATATCACCGTCGACGTAACCGCAACGGCACCAGGATTTGACTCGGCCACGACAACAAGTGCTGCCACGGGAGACATCGCGCTCGGTGTCTTAACCCCCGCGCCGATTCCCACGATTACTGGAACGATGGGCGTTGGGGCGACGGCCACCGCGACCCCAGGAACGTGGGGACCTGGATCGGTATCGCTGGCCTATCAGTGGAAGCGAAACGGCACCAACATTGGTTCGGCAACAACGGCCAGTTATGTCATCGTTGGCGCAGACCTGGGAGCGAGCATTACCGTCGAGGTCACGGCCACCCGCGCGGGATTCGCAACGACGGTAAAGACGAGTGCCGCGCGTGTCGCGGTCGCGGGAACCTTCGCGAACTCCGTCCTGCCATCGATTTCGGGAACCGCGACCGTTGGCTCGGTCCTCACCGCAACATCGGGGACATGGTCGCCGGTGGCCGATTCGGTGACCTACCAGTGGCTGCGAAACGGCAAGGCCATTTCCGGCGCGACGAGCACGACGTACACGCTCGTGGCCTCAGATCGCGGCAAAAAAATCAGCGTCAGGGTGACTGTTGTCAAGTCGAACTACACAACGACATCAAAGGATTCAACGGTTCTTCGAATCTCGTAGGCCTTTGAATTAATTAGCATCCTTGTGCGGATCCGCAGGTGCCCACACCGAGAATCGCCGAAGCCGCGTCTACGAACCGGTGACCAGCACGACCTTCGTCATTTCTTTCCTGTCAAAGGCCGCGTACGCCATCGCGGCGTCTTCCAGCGGGATTTGGTGGGTGAGAACCTTCGATGGCGAGTATTTGCCTGCCTGAATAGCTGAAAACATGAGTTCGCGATCTTTTGTCGGGTTACCGA
>CANGCU010000151.1 GCA_947452355.1 Microbacteriaceae bacterium
CAGTGCCGTCATCCTCCGTGAGCGACGCAGTGTGGTCGGTCTCGATCACCAGAGTCCCGTACTCGCCCTTGGGCGGAGTGAAACCTCCCGTGCCATTACTGCGATAGGTGTGACTTCCTCCTGCTCGATCCTCGATGACCGCAGTGCGGTCGTTGATAACTATTGACGAGTAGCGGGCGAGAACTCCGGCCACGATGCTCGACGTTGCCCACCCATCCGGCAGGAATGACCGTTCGGGGGACAACATGCTCGCGGGGACAAGAGTCCACTCGCTTGCGTTCGTCTTTTTGTAATAGAGTGCGGCTCGAGCGGAACCCGATTCTTGGTAGAACTCGACCGTGATTGGTCGGGGCAAACCCGTGCCCGCCACCTTCTCATTGCCCGTGTGATGTACGTTTCGTGTCGAACTATCGTCTTTCCACGAATCGAGGAATATTTTGTTGCTCACCTCAACCCGTGCGCCGTTGTTGTGTAACATCCCGAATTCATAGTCCGAATTGTTATTCGGAAGGGTGACGTAACCCTTCCAACGAATCGCGTAATAGGACGGCTGAAAACCGACGGCAGGGGATTCGGTCGAATCAAGTTTGAGTGCAACCTGTGGGTCGACGCGCACGAGATCGGCGGTACCGCTCAAATAGTCCGCCGAAGACTGACCCGGTTGAATCACGAAGTATTCTCCGGTGAGCCCGTCCTCATGTTGTTCCAGTGAGTTGTAGTTGAACGTGAACCCGATTCCACCACCCAACGTCGAAATGGTCGGCGTTGAGACGCTCGTCGCGATGTTTCCCGACGCGAGGTTCACCATGAGCGGACCGACTGCCTCCATCGGAGACGGCACTGACAATCCCAGCCGCTGGTTGACCGTGAATGGGATTGTCCATTCAGGGAACGGGAGCTGATTTCCGTTCCCTGAATTCACCGTTTGAACGGTGAGGTAGTACTGTTGCCCGTCTTGAAGGAACCCTGACGGAACATTCCACGTCTGAGTCGAACCAACCGTTGTGGGCAACAACCCCGTCGATGCAATCGATCCGGATTGACCCGTGGGCGACGTTGCGATTGTCATGATGTATTCGTCGTAATCACCGGCCGTCGCGGCCGGCAAATTCACCGTGATTGCGGGGGTCACGCTCGAAATAACGTCGTTCTTCGCGAGCGAAACTGACCCGATTGTTGGTTGAACAGGGTCCTTGGTGGTCTGGAACTTCAGCCATCCAGAATCTGCACGCGACAACGTGCCAAAGTACTTGTCCGCGGAGACACCAACCGTACTCAAATACTCGGCGTCGAACCCGTCGCGAGCGAGAACTTTGTAGAAATAGGTGGTGTTTGGAGAGAGTGGTTTTTGGACGGGACGATAGAAATCTTCGTCGACCCAACCCGAGTTACCGTATACGACACTTTCGTTCGGAAGACCATCCGCAGTCGCACCAACGATGATGTAACGGTACTCAAGGCCCGACTTTGCCGGATCGGTCGCGACCGCGCTGATTTCCGGGTTTTGACTTGTCGATGCGTTCAACCCTGGCGATGTTGACGTGATCTTTGGGAAACCTTTCGTCAATACCGTCACGCTCGTGTTCAGCATCTTGTAGGTGTAGGTCCCGGAAGTTTCCGCGCCACGCAGAATGAGACGTTGGCCCTTCAGTCCGCCATTCACCCAATCCGAAATCTGCTTCGCTAGCGCCGTGTTCGACGAGCGGGTTGCGCCACTGGTGTCCACCGTGAACGACGCAAGTTCATCGCCTACACAGCTATACCCGTTCGTGCACTTCGTTGTACTGACGGACATCGATTGGGGTGTCGTCGTACCGGCACCCGCATAGGTCGCCGACAACTGGGCATCAAGTACTTGGTCGCCAATGAACGTTCCGAAACCGTAATTGACAATTGTGCGCCAGTATCGATTGGAACTCGATTCCCGAGTGTTGCCAACGTGGACGTAATCCGAGCGGGTGGCGCCATCAGATTTGTAGGCCGTCAAGGCTGAATCCCCAAGCGTCGTCGTCGACGGGTCGATTGTCACAGGGAATACGCGACGGGAATCCGTAAACCATCCAGTCGGCACGGTCGCCGTCAGAATAACCGACCCGTCGCTCTGGGCGGCCAGTTTCGTGTCGAGAACGGTGGTGGATGGTGTCGACGCTGAGTCCCACGCAATCGGTGTCGGAATAACGAAGACGGAATCACCTACCGCGTCGGTAATCTCGAATGAGCCATCGGCGGCGCGGTGAATCGACCCGTTTGAAATCGACATCTTCCACGACCACGACCAAGCAGCGAGTGCCGAATCGACGACGACGTTATCTTTCACATAATTTGACCCGAACGACATCATGTGGTCTGCGTGTGCAGCGACGCTGTCGAACACAATTGAACTTGCATCGCCAGTCACCTGCTCGGCGTCAACGGATGCCGCTCCCAGGAGTTGCGAAGTGACCTGCACCCCGTGGGCAGTCAAACTCAGGACGCCAGAACCGACACCCGTGTCGTCGACGACAGGATTGAGAGGGTTGTCCGCGACTACGACATCGCCGTCACTTTGCACCTCGACGTCAGTGTTGATTGGAACCCATTGACCGTCGGATGACAACGTGTTCAGTGGCGAAAGCGAGAGCTCAGTCTTGTACAACCCGTCGCCCAACGATGTCACCGTTGAATACTCGTCTACCGATTCAATGAAACCGCCCACCGAATCATCCGAAAGAACCCCTTCCGGAACGTCGACTGCTCCGATTGGGGAGGTTTCAGAATCATCACCCGCGAACAACACAGTCGTGTCACCCTGCTCTGGTGCTGCTACCGGATCTCGCAATGCCGGTGAATCCGGTGCGGCCGCAAGACCCCGCGCAATGACGACATCGCCGGTATTTGCGGACGCAGGTTGCCACGCACCAACCGCGAGAACGCTCGAGCTAACAAACACGAGCACGCGAATGATGAAGCTTCTCAGCATCGTTGCTGAACCTTTCTCAATGAGGGCTACACCATCGAAGTAGAACTTCGAAGAAAAGTCAAGAGCAAGTGTAGAAATCCTCGACATTGACCGAGGCAGCACGTAAAGTACGCGTATGGGCCAAACTGCAGGCTCGTCGTCGACGACCACGTACTGTTACGACCAGGGTGACCGGTTGCTCTCCTCGACTGCGGTGTCGGGCACGATAGGGTACGACGCCCGAGGCAACGTGACCACTTTGGGTGGTGTTCAGTTGGGGTATGACGCCCTCAACCGTCATGTCACCACGTCGACGGCGTCGGGGACGGTCACGCTGAAGCGTGACCCGTCGGGGTCCATCATTTCCCGCACAACAACGGGTTCCACCCCGTCAACGGTGAGGTATTCGTCGGGTGCGGTGTCGGTGCAGTTGACGGAGTCGAATCAGGTGACCTCAGTGTCGTTGTCGGTTCCGGGTGGGGTGACGG
>CANGCU010000152.1 GCA_947452355.1 Microbacteriaceae bacterium
AGACATTTCAGCTCGTCCGTCGTTTTCACGGTGGCGAAAGTCCTCACCGTCGATTCGGATTGTCACGAAACGATCCGACAGAGCGTGAATCTCACGGAGAAAGTCCGCAGCAGCGAAGCGTCCCTCGCCCAGCGCGTTGGGTGGCGTATTGGATGTCGCCATGACCTTCGTACCGTCGTCCATCAATTCACCGAGAAGTCGGGTCATCATCATCGTGTCGCCCGGATCGTCGAGCTCGAACTCGTCAATCGCAATGAACGCGGCTCCGGACAGCGCTTTCGTCGCCTCGGCAAACCCGAGAGCTCCGACAAGAGCGGTGTATTCGATGAATGTGCCGAAGTATTTGCGACCCGTTGCGCGGTGCCAGGCCGCAGCGAGGAGATGGGTCTTGCCTACACCGAATCCGCCGTCGAGGTATAGACCAGGCAACACGTCCGCTGTGCGTCGAAACAGTCCTCCCGAAACCGTGCTGCCAACGATGAACGTTTGAGCCGTGTCACGGGCCACGGATTGTGACCCGTAATTCTCGTCAGGGACATAGGACTGAAACGACGCCGTCGCGAATTGCGGCGGCGGAACGAGGTGCTGAAGCATCTGCGCGGTGGTCAGCGACGGGTTTCGGTCGATTATGTGTATCCGCGACACGATGTACCGAGCCTCCTCGTAACTGTTCAGACCTGGCCCGATAATTTAAATCGTGCAAGTAAAAAACGACTTCCCCGAGGTTTATCAATTTGATGCCTCGGATGCACCTTCCGTCCAAACGTGGTGGAACACTCTTGGCAATAAGTGGGTGCGTGTCAATATCGTAACGGACACACTGGGGAACGTCGTCGGCACCAGTGGAACAAGCCGCGAATTGACGGGTGGCGCCGACCGTGAGCTCCTCAAAGCACTTCGCAAGGAGTCCGACGTGGTCGTGCTTGGCGGGTCAACCGTCCGGGCGGAACCTGACTCAGTTCCCCGCAAGACTCCTGTGGTGATCGTGTCCCAATCGGGTGACGTGCCGTTGGACGCACTCAAACGAGCGCGAGGACGAATCACGATTTTGCACGGCAAGGGCGCCACAATTCCAGAGCTAGCGCACGGGGTTGTTCTACGGGAATTCACGGGCGCCGCAATAGTCGCCGCACTCCGAAAACTCGGGTACAAACGGATCGTGTTCGAAGGTGGTCCGACATTGGCCTCACTCATCCTTCACTCCGGTCTTGTCGACGAGTTATGCCAGACGATCTCTCCTCAACTCGGGATTCGGGTCCCTGGTTTAGCGCTGGTCGACGTCACCGGGTTGCTGTCAAACGTCGCCCATGACGACGCGGGTTTCAGGTACACCCGGCGCGTAACGAACGGCGCGCCTCATAAGTCGTCGTGAACCTCGACCGTAGATTTATCCCGTGACCACGGACCCGCGCTCAGGCAGTTACTTTGTCGAGATTGTGGAGTCGCTGGACACAGTGAATTGGCCTTCTGGGCTGGATGTCCATCACATTGATGCCCCACAGGGTCTCGCCCCCAACGCGATTGCGTTCTCCGCAGATGTCACGGCGGGAACCGGTAAACACGACCGCGGAACGGGTCGCCTGATATTTCTTGACGACCCGAGCGAACCCGAAGGTTGGGGAGGCCGAACTCGAGCGATCATTTTTGCACAGTCCCCGATTGAACCGCTGATGGGTGGCCACGACGAGTTGGCTCACGTCGCATGGTCGTGGCTCACGGATTCTCTTACCCACACCGAGGCGAGATACTCCCACCCGGCCGCCACGGTGACTCGAGTGGTGTCAGACGGTTTCGGCGAACTCGCGTCGCAGGGGCGAGGTTCGCAGATCGAGGTGCGTGCATCCTGGTCACCCGCGACGTCAGACATGCGTCCCCATGCCGAAGCGTGGGCTCGATTCGTCCTCCACGTGGCGGGATTTGATGTTCTGCCCGAGGGCGTAACTTCGATGGGACTCTGAGTGTCAGATGATGCGGTGGCGTCGGACATCTCCGAGCCCCTTGAGTTGCCCGCGGCCACGCTTGCGCGAACGCCGCAGCTCATTGAGTCACGCGAACAATTGGCTGCCGCCGTTAGCGAATTGTCCTCCGGGACCGGACCGTTCGGCATCGACGCGGAACGTGCGAGCGGTTTTCGCTATTCATCGAGGGCATATCTCGTCCAAGTGAGTCGCCGCGGTGGAGGAACGCATCTCATCGATCCACTCGCCGTCGACGACCTGTCAGTTTTGGCCGAAATTCTCGCCACCGACGAATGGATCCTTCATGCCGCGACACAAGATCTCGCGTGTTTGGCGGAATTGGGACTTGTTCCGACATCGCTGTTTGACACGGAGCTCGGGTCACGCCTTGCTGGACTCCCGCGGGTTGGGCTCGGGGCTGTCGTCGCCGAACTCTTGGGCCTTCATCTAGCCAAAGAGCATTCCGCTGCTGATTGGTCGACCCGCCCCCTTCCTGATTCGTGGCTCGTTTATGCGGCTCTCGATGTTGAACTGTTGCCCGACTTGCGGGATGCCCTGGCCAGTGTTTTGGATAAAGCGGGAAAGCTGAACATCGCCGAGCAGGAATTCGCCAACCTTGTGCACTGGAAACCGCCGCCGCCTAAAACCGACCCGTGGCGCCGGCTTTCCGGACTACAGACGTTGACGACCACTCGGCAACTTGCTGTTGCGCGCGAGCTGTGGACGGAGCGCGACGAATTTGCTAGCTCGATCGATACCGGCCCGGGTCGAGTGATTCCCGACCGGGCAATCGTGGCTGCCTCCTCGCGCCTTCCGGCGTCGCGTGGCGAACTGGCTTCCATCTCGGAATTCACGGGCCGCTATTCGCGACGAGAACTCGCCCGCTGGTGGGCAGCGATCGATCGCGGCCTCACAACAGAGGACATTCCGCCGCTGAGGGTTCGCGGCAACGGGCTCTCGACACCGCGAAACTGGAAAGACAGACACCCCGAGGCATACGCGAGATTCGTGTGTGTTCGGGCCGCGCTAACCGAGATTGCGGAATCGGTGTCGATACCCGTTGAAAATCTCGTCTCGCCAGAGACAATACGGCGTATCTGTTTCGAACCACCCGTGGATGTAGCCCCTGAATCCATCGCGGCGTGGTTGCGTGATTCGGGCGCTCGAGAGTGGCAAATCGACCTAATACATAGACAATTGAATGATTGCTTTGTGCGAGTGGCCGAGGATCCCACACAGTTCCTCTCCACTCCCGCGGAGAACGCCGACTGACCTCGGCGCGATAGGCACAGAAATTATCGGAGGTACGAACGTGGCACTGGATGTCTTTTATATCGATGGAATGCGCAGCCCATTTGGACGGGCCGGCGCAAAGGGTATTTACCGAGACACTCGCGCCGATGACATTGCGACGGCCGCCCTTCGCGGACTTCTCAAACGAAACGGCACAATCCCGC
>CANGCU010000153.1 GCA_947452355.1 Microbacteriaceae bacterium
CGAGAACAGCAGTCAGACCGACGAAGCTGTGAAGAAGAGCGATCAACTCGGGCATACCCGTCATCGCGACGACACGTGCGCGCCAGAGACCGATTGTCGCGCCGATGACAATGACGACGACGAGAAGTGTGAGCCCCAGCGTCGACTGTGCGGAACCCCAGGTGTTGAGCGCAAGTGAGGCGATTGTTGCTACCAGCGCGAGAGCCATCCCGGCAATTCCGAAAGTGAGTCCCGATCGGGACGTTTCGTGTTTGCTCAGCCCGGCGAGGCTCAAAATGAACATGAGTGCCGCAACAATATAGGCGGCAGTGGTCAGCATGTCGAGGTTCACTTGGTTCCACCTTTGCTAAACATCTTGAGCATTCGAAGGGTGACGGCGAATCCACCGAAGATGTTGATTGAGGCGAGGAGCACGCCGATTGCCGCAAGTACTTGCACGACGATGTTGGTCGAGGTGAGTTGGGCGATCGCCCCCACCACGACGATTCCCGAGATGGCGTTCGTGACGCTCATGAGCGGGGTGTGTAGCGCGTGGTGAACCTTGCCAATGACGTAGAAGCCGACAACCACCGACAACATGAGCACCAGGAAGTGTTGAGGAAGAGGCGCGGGGGCGAATGCGCAAATTGCCAGGACAGTCGCGAGGCCAAGCCCTTTCAGGAATCCCTTCTGCACCGGGGACATGACGCGTGCGGGGGTTGGCTCGGCCTTTTCCTCAGCCGCCGCAGCAACCGGTGCCGCGGAAACCTGAACGGGTGGCGGCGGCCACATCACTGTGCCATCCTGCACGACGGTGACCGCACGCTGAACGACATCATCAAAGTCGAGGATCAGTTGCCCGTCCTTCTCGGGAGTCACGAGTTTCAAGAGGTTCACCATGTTGGTGCCGAAAAGTTGCGAGGCTTGCTGGGGGAGACGACCCGGAAGGTCGGTGTAACCGAGAATGACGACGCCGTTGGCAGTTACAACTCGTTTTCCGGCCTTGGACCCGGCGACGTTGCCGCCCATTCCCGCGGCCATATCAACGATGACACTGCCGGGCTTCATGCTCGCCACGTCGGCTTCGGTCAACAATTTGGGGGCGGGGCGTCCCGGGATGAGCGCGGTCGTGATAATGATGTCGACGTCGCGGGCTTGTTCGGAATAAATCTCGGCCGCACGACGGTCGTATGCGTCGCTGGTCGCCTTCGCGTATCCGTCAGACGACGTCATCTTTTCCTCGACGTCAACCGCCACGTATTCGCCACCGATCGATTTGACCTGGTCCGCGACTTCGGGGCGGGGGTCTGTTGCTCGGACGATTGCACCCATGCTCGACGCGGTTCCGATCGCAGCAAGACCCGCCACTCCCGCACCGGCGACAAGCACCTTCGCCGGCGGCACCTTGCCCGCTGCTGTCACTTGACCGGTGAAGAGACGCCCAAACTCATAGGCGGATTCGATCACGGCACGATAACCACCGAGGTTGGCCATCGAGCTCAAGACATCCATCGATTGAGCGCGAGAAATACGGGGCACCGCGTCAAGTGCAATTGCCGTCAGTCCGCGTTTGGCGAGTGCCGCGAGAAGTTCAGGTCGGAGTGCAGGCGACATCATGCTGATGACGGTCGTTCCCGGAACCATCGTCGCAATTTCGGCGTCGGTGGGGGCGTTGACTTTCATCACAATCTCGGACGACCACGCCTTCTTTTTGTCGGCGACAGTCGCGCCAGCAGTCTTGTATTGGGAGTCAGGGAACGACGACGCGGCACCGGCGCCACGCTCAACAACGACCTCGTATCCAAGGGCCAACAATTTTGCGACGGTGTCCGGGGTGGCGGAAACCCGCGTTTCATCGCTTCCCTCTTTGACGATTCCCAGACGAGCCATGTGCGCAACCCTCCCACTTCGTGCCACAGAGTTGTGGCGACTCCAAATTCGGCATCTGATGCCACGTCCCAAGTTCGGAGGTGACCAAAGTCTAGCCAAACTGGACGGGTGACACATAAAGTGGATGTATGCGTCAAATTCTCGGGCTTACTCGTTATGCGGTCATTGTTCCCGCCATTGCCTCTATCATTGGGGCCTTACTGCTCATGGCTCAGGGGTCAATCGAAATGGTGGAAGTAGTATTTCAGTCCATTACAAGCCACGTTTACATCAAAGAGACCGTCGTTGGCGTTCTGACTGCTGTTGATGCGATCCTGTTGGGAACCGTATTGCTCGTCATCGGCTATGGACTGTACGAACTGTTCGTCGACCCCGAGCTCAAGGTTCCGGACTGGTTGCAAGTGCAGGACCTTGACGACTTGAAGTCGAAACTGATTGGCGTCGTCGTCGCGATTATCGCGGTGGTGTTCGTCGGTGTTTTCGTGGACGTCAATCGCGCAGGGGAAGTCGTGTCCTACGGCCTCGGGGCGGGCGCACTGGTTGCGGGTCTCGCCGTCTTCGCGCTAGCGACCCGAAAAACCGACAAGTCCAATCACTAGAAAAAGCACGTGCAATCTCACATCAACCCAACAACGACTTCATCTGCTTGTAAATGACCCCTGCTGCCCACACGGGGTTCAGTCGCGTGAGAATGTCCATCGTTCGCGCATCCTGGCCGGTGGTGATGCGAGGCGTATTGGACTCGATTGCATCGATCATCTTTCGGGCGGCTTCGTCTGCGGGCGTCTGTGTGAACTGGCTCGCTTCGGCTGATCCGGCAGCGGGAACGGCCATCCCTGAATTTTGCGCGATGTTGGTCGCCGTCGCACCCGGGAACACCACGGTGACTCCGATGTTGGTGTCCAAGAGTTCCGATCGAAGCCCTTCGGTCATGAGCTTGAGGGCGGCCTTGGACGCGCCATAAATACTTTGCCCAGGCACTGGCGCATAGGCGCCCATCGACGACACATTGAGGATATGGGCTTCGGGTCGTGCGAGCAGTTTTGGCAGGAACGCCTTAATCAATCGAAGAGGGCCATAGAAGTTGACATTCATGACGTGTTCCGCGGCAGCGAAATCGAGGTCGTTGATTTTGACGAAAGGCTGGATAATCCCCGCATTGTTGATGAGCCCGTCAATGTCGCCCAGTGCCTTTTTCACTGCCGCGGGGAGGGCATCGACGGCTTTGGCGTCGGTGATATCCATGGCGTGAGTCGAGATGGTGCCACCGAGTTCCGCGACAAGTTTGGCGGTCTCGGTGAGGGATTCCGCGCGCATGTCAACGGCGGCGACCTTTGCGCCACGTCGGACAAGTTCGAGCGTGAGCTCGCGCCCCATGCCGCTGCCGGCTCCGGTGACCACGATGACTTTGTTCGCTACTTTCATAAGGAATTCCTTTCGAGGTGTGTTCCTCTTAGTGACCATACGCCCGTA
>CANGCU010000154.1 GCA_947452355.1 Microbacteriaceae bacterium
CCCAAATCTCGGCCAGTTGAATATCACTGAATCCATGATTCTTCGCCGTCCGAATTGCCTCGCTCGACATCGGTCCCGACGCGAGTTCCGCTGCGGTCTCATTGATAAGGACAATCTGGTCAAGAAACCATGGGTCAATCTTGGTTGCGTTGAAAACATCCTCGATACTCGCACCAGCACGCAGTGCCTGCTGGACTGTCACGATTCGTCCGTCCGTCGGCTTGCGTGACTGCTCGACCAATTCGCGTGCATCACCCAACGGACCATTCCAGTGGAATGAACTTCCACGCTTTTCCAGAGAACGAAGGGACTTTTGCAACGCGGTCGTGAAATTGCGACCGATCGCCATTGCTTCGCCAACACTCTTCATCGTGGTCGTGAGTCCAGAGTCCGCCTCCGGGAACTTTTCAAACGCGAAACGCGGTGCTTTGACCACGACGTAATCGAGGGTCGGTTCGAACGACGCCGGTGTAACCCCCGTGATGTCGTTCGGAATCTCGTCGAGCCGATATCCAATTGCCAATTTGGCGGCAATCTTCGCAATGGGAAACCCCGTGGCTTTCGATGCGAGGGCGCTCGAACGACTCACTCGCGGGTTCATCTCAATGACAATCACCCGACCGTTTGCCGGGTCAATAGCGAACTGGATGTTGCAGCCTCCCGTGTCCACTCCAACGGCCCGAATGATGTTGATGCCGATATCTCGCAGGTTTTGGTATTCGCGATCGGTCAACGTCAAGGCCGGAGCAACCGTGAGGGAATCGCCGGTGTGGACGCCAACGGGATCGATGTTTTCGATGGAACAGACGACAACCGTGTTGTCCGCCGTATCCCGCATCAATTCCAACTCGTACTCTTTCCACCCCAGGATGGACTCTTCTAACAACACTTCGCCCGTCGGGCTTTCGTGAATTCCGTTAGCCACCATCCGCCGCAGTTCTGTTTCGTCATAGGCGAATCCTGAACCGAGCCCGCCCATCGTGAACGACGGGCGAATTACCACGGGGTAGCCGGTCTGGCCGACAAACGCCAACGCGCCGTCGACCGAGTTCACGACAACGCTCAATGCAACCTCGGCACCGCTCTCCAGAACCAGGTCTTTGAAAATCTGGCGGTCTTCGCCTCGCTGAATCGCCTCGAACTTTGCGCCGATTAGCTCGACGTTGTATTTCGCCAAGATCCCTTGTTCGTGAAGCGCCATCGCCGCGTTCAGCGCTGTTTGGCCCCCGAGGGTTGGGAGAATCGCGTCTGGTTTTTCCTTCGCGATGATTGCTTCGATTGCCGCTGTTGTGATGGGCTCGATGTAGGTTGCGTCCGCAAAATCAGGATCGGTCATAATCGTCGCGGGGTTCGAGTTAATCAGGATCACGCGTATTCCTTCGTCGCGCAGCACGCGACACGCTTGAGTACCGGAGTAATCAAACTCCGCAGCCTGACCAATCACGATGGGTCCGGACCCAATGACGAGCACTGACGAGATATCGTTCCGTTTCGGCATTAGTGAGCCTTCTCTGACGCGATAACCATGTCCCGAAACTCGTCAAACAGATAAGTCGAATCGTGCGGGCCCGCGGTCGCCTCGGGATGGTACTGAACACTGAACGCTGGAAGGGTTAGAGCGCGCAAGCCCTCGACGCAATTGTCGTTGAGTCCGATATGGCTCACTTCGACCAGGCCGAAACCCGCTGGCGAGTCGACGGCACCGTCGATTGGGGCGGCTACCGCGAATCCGTGATTGTGTGCGGTCACTTCAATCTTTCCGGATCGCCTGTCGAGCACGGGCTGATTGATCCCGCGATGACCGTAGGCGAGTTTGTATGTTTCGAATCCCAGCGCACGACCGAGAAGTTGGTTTCCGAAACATATCCCGAAAAATGGAACTCGCCGCTCGAGAACACCGCGTAACATCTCGACATGGCGGTCCGAGGCGCTGGGGTCACCTGGTCCGTTGGAATAGAAGACCGCAACCGGCTTGATGGCAAGAAGTTGATCCAGGGTGGTGGATTGCGGCAACACGTGAACCTCGAAGCCACGCGACGCGAGGTGACCGAGAGTTGCATTCTTGACTCCCAAATCGAGCACCGCTAATCGTCCGATTGATGGGCCAGTTGGCGTTATCACATAGGGCGATCCGATAGACACCGCGTCAGAAAGGTTTTGTCCCGCCATCACCGGTACTGAGGTTATGGCCGAAACGTATTGCTCAGTGGTGCGGCCATCCAGCGGAAAAATTCCCGCTCGCATTGCACCGGCTTCCCTAATGATTCGTGTAATTGCTCGAGTGTCGACTCCCGAAATTCCGACGATGTCTCCACTAATGAGGTCGTCGTCAAGAGTCCGCGTCGAGCGAAAATTCGACGGCCGGCGTGCCGGGTCACGCACGACGTATCCTTCAACCCAGATGCGACTCGATTCTTCGTCATCGTCGTTCATCCCGGTGTTTCCGATGTGTGGAGCGGTCTGTACGACGATTTGCCCCGCGTAGGAGGGGTCCGTGAGCGTCTCTTGGTAACCGCTCATCCCCGTCTGGAAGACGATTTCGCCAATCCGTTCTCCGATTGCACCGAAGTGCAGTCCATCGAAACGCTGTCCGGATTCGAGGATCAAGGTTGTCGTCGGAGTCATGGATTCCTCACACTGTCGGGTTCAACGAGAATCCCGTCAATGACGGTTTCCGTTCCGTTGAAAATTGTCGTAATGACACGGCCGGGGAGGTCGTGACCCACGAACGGATTGTTCGTTGATCGACCGCGAAGGTTTTCGTGTGACCACGTCGCCTTATGCGAAGGATCAACAAGTGAGATGTTGGCTGGGCTGCCGACGGCTAACGGTGCGTCGTAGCCATCGACGCGACCAATTGCAGCGGGCGTGACAGACATCACTCGAGCCACGTCTTCCCATGAAAGGTGACCCGTCTCGACCAAGGTCAATTGGACGATGCTGAGTGCCGATTCCAATCCGACCATACCGAACGGCGCATCGTTCCACGACGAGTCCTTCGACGCCACCGTGTGCGGGGCGTGGTCGGTCGCGATAATGTCGATCGTTCCGTCGGCGACGGCCGCACGCAGTGCGTTGACGTCGTCGGCCGTGCGCAGCGGCGGATTGACCTTGAACAACGGGTCATACGTTCGGGCAGATTCATCGGTCAGGAGCAAATGGTGGGGAGTCACCTCGGCCGTCACTGCAATCCCGCGCTTCTTCGCCCAGCGAACGACATCGACCGAGCCGGCCGTCGACACATGGCAGACGTGAAGTCGTGCTCCAACATATTTAGCGAGCAACACGTCGCGGGCGATAATCGCCTCTTCGGCGACGCGCGGCCAGCCGCGTAATCCC
>CANGCU010000155.1 GCA_947452355.1 Microbacteriaceae bacterium
GACCGATTCAACCGAAGCGGAAGCGATCAAACTGTTTGCGAACACCTACCTCGCGCTTCGTGTCGCCTACTTCAACGAACTCGACACCTTCTCTGCGGTTCACGGACTCGACGCACGTGCGGTCATCGACGGCGTGAGCCTCGACCCTCGCATCGGATCCGGGTACAACAATCCGTCATTCGGCTACGGCGGCTACTGCCTTCCCAAAGACACGAAGCAGCTGCTCGCGAATTACCGCGACGTGCCACAGAGCACAATTCGTGCCGCGGTCGAAGCGAACGAATTACGCAAAGATTTCATCACCTCGGACATCCTCGCTCGCGAACCCAAACGGTCGGCATCTACCGCCTCATCATGAAGGCGGGAAGTGACAACTTCCGCGAATCGAGCATTATCGGAATCATCGATCGGCTTCGGACGAACGGGACCCCCGTCGTCGTGTTCGAGCCGAACCTCGACGGTGACATGTTTGCCGAGTTCGAGCTCGTGAAGGATTTCGACGATTTCATCTCGCGATCGGACGTGATCGTGGCGAATCGGGAAACCCCCGAGCTGGCTGCCGCGGGTTCCAAGTTGTACACCCGCGATCTGTTTGGTGACAACTAACGCGACCGCCTCCGCCCAATCCATTCACGCAGTAATTCGAGTGGAAAGGGAAGCGAGGTCGCAATGATGACGACAAGGATTGCGGTCTCAATGTGGTCAGCCACAATGGGAACCTCCCCCAACCCGTAGCCGATTCCGACAAGCCCGGTGACCCAGATGGCCGCGCCAATCGCATTATTGGTGATGAACGTTCGGGCGTCCATCTTCGCAATTCCCGCGAGCATCGGCACGAGGGCACGAACGACGGGGACGAATCGAGCAAGGATGATGGCGCGGGGACCGAATTTGTCGAAGTATTGGTGCGCTTTCTCAACAAAGGTCGGATTGAAAATCCAGGTGTGGCGTCGCTCGAAGAGTGCGGGACCGACGGCGCGTCCCGTCATAAATCCGACCTGGCTTCCCACGAACGCAGTGGCCGCGACAAAGGGGATAGCAAGCCACACGGGAAAACCTGCGTTGGCGGCGAGCGTGATGCCGAGGACGAACAACAAGCTATCGCCGGGTAGGAACGACGTCAGTATGAATGCAGTTTCGATAAAAACAATGGCGGCGACGGCATATGGTGCGAATTGTCCAAATTGCTCGATGAGCGCGCGAGCATCAAGCCAGGGCACGACGCCCGACGCGGGTGGTTGCAACGTCATAGTGACGAACGAGTTCATTGTTTATCGCCTCCCATGACTTCCCGAGGACTCGTCGGCGGCCCGCTTCACCCATTCGCGCCCGAAGGGCGTCGTCGTTGATCAATCGCTCAACGGCGATTCTAGGGCTGTCCACGGCAGTCACATCGAACAAGATTCCGTCGACACCCGAGTCAATCAGGTGGATTGGCCCACCCGCGTGCGGTGCGACGACAGGAATACCGGATGATTGCGCCTCTTGAATCGTCTGTCCGAACGTCTCTTCTGTCCCAAAGTGCACAAAGACGTCCATCGCGGCGTAGGCAATCTGTACGTCCCGCCCACTTAGGCTGCCTAGGAAGGACACCCGATCAACGGGGAAGAGACTCTCAAGGCGTGCCCTATCCGGGCCATCCCCAACGAGAACAATTCGCGTATTCGGAATGGTGAGTAGCTCACGGAAGCGGTGAACCTGTTTTTCCGCTGCGAGTCGCCCAACGTAACCGATGATGAGTTCGCCATGTGGAGCGTGCTGTCGACGGAACACTGCGGCTTCGTCAGTGAAGCGGTTATTGGGATGGAATCCGTCAAGTTCGACACCGCGTCCCCACACCGCGACGTTGGTCACGCCCAACTCGGCGAGCGCGGCCTTGGCAGTCGGTGTCGGTGCGAGCGTCAGCGTGGCCGCGTTGTGGGTGTTCATGATGAGGCGGTCGATCATGGGTTTAGCGACGGCAATTCCGTAACGGTGCAGATAACCAGAGACGTCCGTTTGGTAAATCGCGACCGACGGAATGGACTTGCGTTGAGCGTACGCAATCGCCTGAGCGCCCAGAGCGAACGGGCTTGCGACATGGAGCAGATCCGGGTCCAACCGATCGAGCAATGCGGTGAGCGCAAGACTGGGAATTCCGACGGCGAATTTCACCAGGGGAATGCTGGGGACGATGTAGACCGGAATCCCTTCAAATTCAAGTCCCGGACGCGTCGGAGCAACAATCGTGACGTCATGCCCAAGGTCTCGTTGGTGTCGCGCGACCCGAATGACCGAATTGGTCACGCCGTTGATCTGGGGGAGGAACGATTCCGTTACGATGACAACCTTCACACCTACAGAGTCGGTGATGCGGGTGTCGAAATGACCGCCACAAGGTGAATGTCAGGTGAACGCAAAGGGTACGGTGGAGACATGATTATGGCGTCGGCGCAGGACCTGATTCCGTGGTTCACCGACACGATCGCGACGGCTGGACTTGTCGCCTTTTACCTTCTCGTGTGGGGTCTCGTCTTTGCCGGGACGGGACTTTTCGTCGGCGCGTTTATCCCGTTCATCACGGGGGACACACTGTTGTTCGCGTCGGGTCTGCTCGCAGCGGAAATCGACGGGGTCGACATCGTGATTTTGGCGATCGGAACGGGAATCGCCGCCTTTCTCGGTGACCAGCTCGGTTTCATCATGGGCCGTAACCTCGGTCGACCCTACCTCGACGCCCGAACCGGCGTACGCATGGCGGCAATCGTCACGAGCGTCGAGGCGATGTACACGCGATACGGATGGTGGTCTGTCGTCGTTGCCCGATTCGTGCCGTGGGGGCGAGTTTTCGTCCCCTGGGTCGCGGGGATCGGTCGGATGAACTATTACCGTTTCCTCACATCGAACGCAACAGGGGCGATCCTCTGGGGGGTCGGACTCACCGTGGCGGGCTGGGGCGCGTACTACATTCCCGGCGTGAAATCCGCAGCATATGTGATCGCCGGTGTGGTTATCGCGATGTCCCTCGTGGCGGGGTATCGGACTTGGCGCGCGAATCGCGATTCCGAGGGAGGACTCACATGACCGCAACCGGGCCACTTCGCGACATCCTCGTCGTCGATCTGTCGCGCGCGGTCGCCGGCCCGCACGCCGCGCAGATGCTGGGCGACCTGGGCGCGCGCATCATCAAAATCGAATCACCCGACGGTGACGATTCCCGTCGATGGGGTCCTCCATTCGTCGGCGGTGAATCGACGTATTTCTTATCCGTCAATCGA
>CANGCU010000156.1 GCA_947452355.1 Microbacteriaceae bacterium
AATGCCCGCTTGATGTCAGGGGTTGCCATGTAATCCTCCGAAACGTTCGGTTTGCGCGCCAAACCGTCCGTTCACCATAGTAGCGCACAACCTCCGCGAATTATGTCGACAATTTCCAGAATCAGCGGACGGAATTCGGTTGTGCCGTCCCGTCCCATTCGGTGGGTCACACCTATACTTTCAGCCATGCGCATCCACCTCGCCACCGATCACGCAGGACTGGAATTGAGCGCGGAAATTGCCGGCCATTGCCGCACCAACGGACACGACGTCATCGATCACGGGCCGGTGTCGTTCGACCCTCTTGACGATTACCCCAGCTTCTGCATTAATGCCGCAATCGGGGTTCGCCGAGACGAACTGGCCGGGGTCGATGCACTCGGAATCGTCTTTGGCGGCAGCGGCAACGGTGAACAGATCGCGGCCAACAAGGTCGAGGGAATCCGCGCCGCCCTTGTGTGGAACAAGGCAACCGCCGCTCTCGCCCGTGAACACAACAACGCGAATGTCTGCGCGATAGGCGCCCGCCAGCACACAACCGCCGAAGTCCTCGAATTCATTGATGTGTTCCTGACGACGCCCTACCCCGGCGACGAACGTCATGCCCGTCGAATCGCACAATTATTCGAATACGAGACCACGGGCGACATCGTCGGTTTCGATATCGACTAGTCATGCCCGAGGGCCACTCCGTCCACCGCATCGCGGGTCAATTCGCTCGCCATTTCGTGGGGAAAACCTGCCAGGTGTCGAGTCCACAGGGCCGTTTCGGCGATGCCCGGCTCATCGACGGTCACACCATCACTCGCTCATATGCGGTGGGAAAACATCTCTTTCTCGAGTTCGACACGGGCGATACCCTGCACGTGCACCTGGGAATCTATGGCGCGTGGGACTTCGCGGGGAATGTCAACTTGGATGACACCGCGTCGTCTGCTGGCGGTCGAATGGGACAGACCGCAGGAAAGGGAACCGTCGTTGGTGCGCACGAGGACTCGCTCGCGTCCATCGGTGCACCCCGTCGAACGAGGCTTCGAATGGGCGAAAGTGAAACGCACGGTGGCTACCCCGTCGACTTCCCGCCGGAACCCGTCGGCCAGGTACGCGTCCGCATCCTGACCGCCGATGCCGTCGCTGACCTTCGTGGACCGACCGTATGTGATGTGGTCGGCCCGGACCGAGTTGCGGACATCCGCAACGAACTCGGCCCCGATCCGTTGGTAGACAGGAAAGGCGAACAACGCTTTCTCGACCGCATCGGCCGGACGGGCACTCCGATTGGGCGCGCGCTCATGAACCAAAAAATAGTCGCAGGAATTGGGAACGTCTACCGAGCAGAAATGTTGTTCCGCGCCCGACTCAGCCCCTACCTCGCCGCCAACTCCCTCCCCGCCGAAACCCTTCGAGCATTGTGGGCGGATTGGGCCGGACTGCTTGCGCTCGGGGTAAAAACCGGCCAGATGATGACCATGGACGGACTGACTGCATCCCAAAAACGGGCGGCGCTCGCCAATCGCGACGACCGGCACTGGGTGTATCGACGGGCGGGGCAACCGTGTCGCGTATGCGGAACCACGATTGTGTTGGACATCATGGAAGCACGCAAATTGTACTTTTGCCCGACGTGCCAGGGGGTCACCGCATGATGATTCGAAACGCGCTCGATCATGGCGTCCTGATCGACATCGAGGTCATCGACGGAATGATCACCGCGATTATTCCCGCAACCGGCGGATTTCACTCCGGAGACTTCGACGCGGAGGGCGACGAGGTCCTTCCCGGACTCTGGGACGAGCACGTCCACATCCGTTCGTGGGCCCAGGTCATCAGCCGCGCGAATCTGCTTCCCGCGGACGATTCGGATGCGGTCGTCGAAATTCTGCGCACTCATCCGACGGACGGCGTCGAACCAATCGTCGGTCACGGGCTGCGCTGGGCATTGTGGAAGGACGCGCCTCGAATGTCGGCACTCGATACCGTAAGCGCTACGAGACCCGTCGTCGCCTTCAGCATGGATGTTCATTCGGTCTGGATAAACTCGGTAGCTGCCCGTGAATTCGGTGTTGTCGAGGCCGCGGGGGAGTCCGGGATTCTGCGGGAGCACGACGCGTTCGCGGTTCTCAGTCGAATGTCCGACATCGACGACGACGTCATGGACGACCTCATCGCCGCGGCGATGATGGACGCTCGGGCGAAGGGAATCGTCGGAATCACGAGTTTCGAGATGGAAAGCCTGACCGATTGGGATCGACGAATCGCCAAGGGTTTCGACATCGTCAAAGTGCGGGCGAGCCTCTATCCCGAGCGAATTCACGAGGCATTCGACCGCGGACTGAAAACGGGCGACTCGTTGGGCGGCTCGGTCGAGATGGGTTTCCTCAAGGTCATCACTGACGGGTCGCTCAACACTCGGACGGCCTACATGCACGCGCCTTTTGAGGGCGAGGCGACGACCGGCGTCCTCAACACGAGCGAATCGGAACTGGAGCGACTCCTGCGGGAAGCGACCGATCACGGCGTGACGGCCGCACTCCACGCCATCGGCGATAAGGCGAACACGGTCGTCATCGACACCTTCGAAAAGGTCGGTGCTGCCGGTCGGATCGAACACGCACAGATGGTGCTTCCGGACGATGTGGCGCGGATGGCGAAACTTGGTCTGACGGCGAGCATCCAGCCCGCCCACGCAGTCGACGATCGCGATGTCGCGGACAAACTCTGGGGGGATCGGGTCTCGTACGCCTATCCCATGAAGTCGTTCCTCGATGCCGGCGTGAAACTCGTTCTCGGTTCCGACGCACCCGTCGCGGCGCTCGACCCGTGGCACACAATCGAGATGGCGACGGCTCGAACCGCTGATGGCCGACCGGCGTGGCACCCGGACGAGGCTCTGACCCGAGGCCAAGCAATCAAGGCTTCGGCTCGGTCGACAATCGATGCGGGGCAGCCCGCCGACCTGATTTTTGTCGGACCCGACGGGTTGACGCCGCTCGCCAGCGCGTTATAGTTTCAGCCATGACCTCCAACACACGTGCCAAGTACTATTCAGCGCTCACTATCCTGACCAGCATGTTGCTTGCTCCAGCGAGCATTTCGGCCACCGCCGACGCAATTGTTGGTGCGCCAATTGATCTTGCGCCTTCTTTCCCCGGAGTCACAGAGTCCTATCAAGTGCAGTTTTCCCCAACCCATCCGACGACACTTGCCTACGGAGTTAAATCCCAGCAAAGCCAGGTAGTC
>CANGCU010000157.1 GCA_947452355.1 Microbacteriaceae bacterium
CTTCCTCTATTGGGGTTGGGACACCGCGGTTGCGATCAACGAAGAGACGTCGAACCCAACAAAGACTCCCGGAAACGCGGCGGTCATCTCGACCCTGTTGCTCCTCGTCACCTACGTCCTCGTCAGCACCGCTGCTGTCGCGTTCGCCGGTGTCGGTGATACGGGTATCGGTCTCGGAAACCCCGCGAATGCGGACGACATCTTTGCCGTGGTGGGAACCGCACTCTTCGGAGATTCGGTTCTCGGCAAGATCATGATGATGTTGCTCGCGGTTTCGGTTCTGACATCGGCCGCTGCGTCGACTCAGACGACAATCCTGCCGACCGCTCGTGGCGCACTGTCGATGGCTGCGTTCAAGGCGCTCCCCAAGAGCTTCACCACGATGCACCCCAAGTACCTCACGCCCACCTGGGCGACCTGGGGAATGGGTCTCATCTCGGCGGTGTTCTACTTGGCGTTCACGGTCCTCAGCCCCAATATGTTGGCCGCTCTCGTCGGTTCGATCGGTCTGCTCATCGCGATCTATTACGGAATGACCGGATTCGCGTCGGCGTGGTTCTTCCGTAAGACTCTCGGACGCTCGGCGCGCAATCTGTTCATGCGCGGGATCATTCCGCTCGCGGGCGGACTCATGATGGTCGTTGTCTTCGTTTACGGTCTTCAGCAGTTCCTTCTGCCTGACTGGCTGGTCGATGACAACGGCGAGAACGTGACGCTATTCGGCTACGGCGCGGTCGGTGTCGTGGGCATTTTGTCCATGGTCATTGGGGCCGCACTTATGTTCTGGTTCAACATCGTTTCACCCGCCTATTTCCAGGGTAAGACTCTGGAAAAGCGCGTTCACACGGTCGACTAAGACGACTGTTACCGTTCGAGGCCTCTGAGAAATCGGGGGCCTCGTTCGTTGTCGACGAAGATTCTAAAACGCGGTCGCCGCGGGAGTTTCCCCGCGAAGAACAGCACGAATTCCGTCGGCAGCGTCGGCATAGGTTTGTGCCGCCGCGGTTTGAGTCAGACCCATCACGTGCGGGGTGAGCACAACGCGTGGGTCGCTCATGATCGGGTGCAGCTGAGCTGGTTCCTCATCAAATACATCGAGACCGACCCCGGCGAGGTTTCCATCGACCAGCGATCGATGCACGGCATCGAGGTCCATGAGCGGCCCCCGTGCGCAGTTAATAAGTATCGCCCCCGGTTTCAGATGCGCGAGCGATTCGTCGTTAATCAGGTGACGGGTGGAGTCGATGAGGGGCGCGTGCAGGGACACAAAGTCGCTGACCGCGAGCAGTTTGCCCAAGGTGTCGCACCGTGTGTCGGCAGGGATTGGCGCGACGGGATCAAAGGCGCGAACCGTCGCTCCGAGGGCCGATGCGATTGCACCGAGGCGCTGGCCGATCCGACCCCACCCAACGATTCCCACTGTTGCCCCATCGACGTCCCCGAGCGGGAAATGGTCGCGTTCTTCCCATCGGCCGTCACGCACCAGGTCCGTGAGCTCGGAAAGCCGTTTTGAAAGGTGGAGCATCATCGCCAACGCCCCTTCCGCTACCGCATTGGTGTTACTTCCCGGGGTTATGACAACAGAGATTGAGCGTTTCCGGGCCATCTCGAGGTCGACAAGTTCAGTTCCAACGCCGGTTCGAGCGAGAACGCGAAGCCGCGGCATCGAATCGAAGACCTCACGGTCAACGGTCACGTTTCCGCGGACAATTGCTGCCTCCGCGCTTGCCAGGTCTGCTTGAGACGGATTCGACACGAGGACGTGATCCGACCCCAGATGCCTTTCGACAATTGCTCGGTCAACGGGACCCAATGCGACGACGACGGACACTGGATTCCTAACCAATCACGGTGGACGAGAAATTCGGCGAACTGGCCCCCACTATGCGGACCCTTTCAGGACAGACAGATTCTGTTGAATAGCCGTCGACAACAGCACGGAGTCGGACGACAGTGCGATAAATCGGAACCCTTTGTCGATATACCGTTGCGCAATCTCCGAGTTGGCCGCGAGAATTCCCGCTGCGATTCCCGAACGTGCTGCCGCAGCGAGGACGCGATCGAGTGCCGCAACAAAATCGGGATGGTCATATTGGCGTGGAATCCCAAGCGCGTAGCTGAGGTCTAGCGGGCCGACGAATACACAGTCGACGCCATCAATCGCGACGATGTCATCGACTTCGTCGAGCGCTCCGCGCGTCTCGATTTGAATAATTGCACACGCGTGTAGTGCACCGTCGAGAGAGGAAATCTCCGATCCCCATTGATTCGCGCGATTGTAGGTCGCGACGCCGCGATCGCCTCGTGGCGGGTAAAAGAAGTGCGCAATGGCCTCTCGAACGTCGTTTGCGCCGGTTAGACGTGGAATCATGACCCCGGCTGCACCGGCGTCGAGCGCACGACCGATTCGAATTCGCTCGCCCGATTCCGTTCGAACCAGAGTGGGTGCGCCGTATGCACCGGTGGCCGCAACGGTGGGCGACACGACGTCGTCACCCGCGGCACCGTGTTCACAATCGACGAGAACCCAGTCGACACCACTTGCGGCCGCCACTTCGGCGGCGAGGGGGGAACCCAGTCCCGCAAAAATCCCGACGGTCAGTTCGGGTCGGTGTAGCCGTTCGCGTAACGCGCCGCGGTCGAGTGGCGATGTCATGGGTGTTACCCGTGCCAACGCTGGTGTTTAAGCCCCGCCGCATATTCCGCGCGGGCGGCATCCAGCCAGGGCTGATCCGAAACCTCGGCGGGCGCAACGTCCCACCAGACATCGGAGCCTGGGAGGTTGGCGTGTGGAATCGTCGCGACGACAATCACGACGGGACCAGGATTGTCTCTGGTGTCGGCAAGTGCCGTGCGGAATTCGTCGGCAGTGCGAACCCGAAGCGAGTGCGCGCCAAGCCCGCGGGCAATCGAAACGATGTCGACATCGAGGTACCCACCGTCAAGACGACCGGCGTCTGCCGAAGTGGACACTTGCTTCACAACGTTGTCGGCGGGCACACGATAGCGGAATTCATTTCCGAAGTGGTGCCCAACGCGCCACATTTGCAATCGTCGGATGACCTGGTATCCGTGATTTTCCGACACGACGACGGTGAGGGGAAGTCCTTCTTGGGCCGCCGTGACGAGCTCGGTTGGTGCCATGAGGAAAGTTCCGTCTCCGATGAAGGTCAGGACGCGATGGTGAGGGTCGGGGTCGGCAAATCGTACGCC
>CANGCU010000158.1 GCA_947452355.1 Microbacteriaceae bacterium
AGCCCGCAGCGAACGGCTGAGTTTCACGACGTCGTGATGAAAGCGGGCGTTGACCTGTTCGTCATTCGCGGCAACACGGTCAGTGCCGAGCACGTTTCGCCGACCGGCGAACCGCTCAACCTCAAGCAATTCATTTATGAACTCGACGTTCCCGTGATCGTCGGCGGGGCGGCGACATACACGGCCGCACTCCACCTCATGCGAACGGGCGCGGCCGGAGTTCTCGTCGGATTTGGTGGCGGTGCCGCATCGACCACGCGAACCTCTCTTGGTGTCGAGGTCCCGATGGCGACAGCTGTCGCCGACGTCGCGGGCGCTCGCCGTGATTATCTCGACGAATCGGGCGGACGTTACGTTCACGTCATCGCCGATGGTGGTCTTGGGCTGTCGGGCGACATCGTCAAGGCAATAGCGGTTGGAGCTGATGCCGTCATGCTTGGGACGACGCTCGCCCGCGCAACAGACACCCCCGGAAACGGCTGGCACTGGGGGCAAGAGGCGTACCACGCCGACCTCCCCCGCGGTAACCGCGTGTGGGTCGGACAAATCGGAGCGCTCGAGGAGGTCCTGTTCGGACCGTCACGTCATGCGAACGGGCAGTCCAACCTCATCGGTGCTCTTCGCAGGGCGATGGCGACGACGGGATATAGCGACCTCAAGGAATTTCAGCGGGTCGAGGTCGTCGTCGACCCGACCGCGTAGGACCTCGTGTCAACGCAACCGTTTCACGCGCCGGCGTCAGCAACATCCGCGCGCGATCGATGTGGGGTGACGCGATGAACCGAGCCTGGTGGCAGATGGCGCGACGTCCACGGTGGATAGCCGGGTTGTTCGCTTTTCTCGCACTCGCAGCCGTCTTTGGCGTACTCAGCCAGTGGCAGATTGCGCGTGCCGTCGAGCAGGCAACGATTGTCGCCGTGGACACGGAAACGCCCGTTCCATTGAACACGGTTCTCGCCCCCGGCGACGGCCTCGATCTGACGGATGGTGGCCGGAAAGTCACGGTCGTGGCGACGTGGACACAGGAGCGCGTCGTGGTGGGGGATCGCCGACAGGGCAGCGCAACGGGGCATTGGCTCGTGTCGAATGTTCGAACAGAATCGGGGGCGTGTTTGGCCGTCGCGGTCGGTTGGGGGGCAACGGTCAACCCGAACGACCTCATCACCATCGACGATTCACCGTCCACGCTTGTCGGCCGAATTGTGCCGAGCGACGATCCGACCACGGGCGACTACGACCACGGTCGCCTCACCATCGTGTCGGCCGCGGATCTGGTGAATCGATGGGATTGCCCGTCGATGTATGACGCCTACCTCGTGCTGGATAACGCGCCAAGCCCTCTCGAAACCATTAAATCCGTGACGCCGCTGCCGCAAGCGACCCTCAATTGGCTCAACATTTTCTATGCAATTGAGTGGAGTTTTTTCGCGCTCTTCGCAATCTATTTTTGGTACCGCTTGGTTAAGGACGCAGTCGAGCGCGAAGCGGACGATCTGCTCAACGGGCAACCGTAGGATTGACCCATGGCGATTGACCGCAACAGGGCACTGAAGGCAGAAAAGACGTATCGCGTCACGGCGTACATCACCGGAACAATGTTGCTGTTGTTGTCGGGAGAGATGATCCTGAAGTACCTGCTCGGTGTCGAAATCGAGGGCTTTGGGCCTTTCGGAGTCGTTGCCGTGGTCCCGGTCGGAACCATCGTTGCGGTGAATGTATCCACGTGGATTCTCATCATCCACGGTTGGCTCTATGTGGTCTATCTTCTGGGTTCATTCCAGCTCTGGTCGGCAATGCGTTGGCCGATCACCTATTTCCCCGTTCTCGCCCTCGGAGGCGTTGTCCCGTTCCTGTCGTTCATCACGGAACGTCGCGTTCGTCGAATGGTCGAGGAGGCCACTCGGTGACGACTCACCGTCCCGTTCTTGTCGTCGACTTTGGTGCGCAATATGCACAACTGATTGCCCGGCGCGTTCGCGAGGCGCACGTCTATAGCGAAATCGTTCCGCACACCATAACGGCAGCGGAGGTAGCCGACAAGAAACCGCTCGCCATCATCCTGTCGGGCGGACCGTCCAGTGTGTACGAGCCCGGCTCACCGTCACTCGATCCCGGAATCGTTGAACTAGGTGTGCCCGTGTTCGGAATTTGTTACGGGTTCCAGGTGATGGCCCAGCAGTTGGGCGGCGAGGTCGCCAACACGGGACTTCGAGAATACGGTGCGACGGAAGCGCACGTCATCGACGGAGTGCTGTTCGCCGGCCAACCCGCGGCCCAGACCTGTTGGATGAGCCACGGTGATCGCGTCGAAGCCGCACCACCCGGATTCACCGTGACCGCATCGACCGACGCGACTCCGGTCGCGGCGTTCGAAAACCCCGATGCCAAGATGTTTGGCGTTCAGTGGCACCCCGAAGTCCTGCACTCGGATTACGGCCAGCGCGTCCTCGAAAACTTTCTCTGGAACGGTGCCGGGATTGCCCCCGACTGGACGAGTGGGAACGTCATCGATGAACAGGTTGCAAAGGTCCGAAACCAGGTCGGCGAAGACCTCGTCATCTGTGGCTTGTCGGGCGGCGTTGATTCGGCTGTTGCCGCCGCACTCGTCCACAAGGCCATTGGCGACCAACTCATTTGCGTG
The DNA here is from genome assembly GCA_947452355.1 of Microbacteriaceae bacterium. Lineage (GTDB taxonomy): Bacteria > Actinomycetota > Actinomycetes > Actinomycetales > Microbacteriaceae > MWH-TA3. The sequence continues at coordinate 2,642 of CANGCU010000158.1, forward strand.
TTTGTTGACCACGGATTGTTGCGAGAAGGGGAACGCGAACAGGTCGAACGAGATTTTGTCGCTGCGACGGGTGTTCGACTCGTGACTATCGACGTTGCCGACAGGTTCCTCGAGGAACTGAAGGGCGTCACGGACCCGGAAACGAAACGAAAGACAATCGGTCGGGAATTCATTCGCGCGTTTGAGACCGCGGAGGCCGACATCGTCGCCGACGCCGCGAACGCGGGCAAGAAGGTCCGATTCCTCGTTCAGGGAACTCTCTACCCCGACGTGGTCGAGAGCGGTGGTGGAAGCGGAACCGCAACCATCAAATCGCACCACAACGTCGGCGGACTCCCCGAGGACCTGCAGTTCGATCTCGTCGAACCGCTGCGCGAATTGTTCAAGGACGAGGTGCGGGCCATTGGTCGTGACCTCGGACTGCCCGAGGCGATTGTGGGTCGACAGCCCTTCCCCGGACCCGGACTCGGCATTCGAATTGTCGGCGAGGTCACCAAGGATCGGCTCGATTTGCTTCGCGCCGCCGACGCGATTGTTCGCGCCGAGTTGACGGCGGCGGGACTTGACCA
>CANGCU010000159.1 GCA_947452355.1 Microbacteriaceae bacterium
ATCCTTGACGAGCCAACGAGCGCCCTGGGTGTTCGTCAGTCGGGAATCGTACTTAAGTACATTCTCGCCGCTCGTGAGCGCGGGGTTGCCGTGATTTTCATCACGCATAACCCGCACCACGCGTTCCTCGTCGGCGACCACTTCTTCTTGTTGAACCGTGGTCGGATGACGGCATCCTTCGTTCGCGAAAAGGTCAAGCTGGATGAGCTCATTCAGGCGATGGCCGGCGGTGCCGAACTCGACACCCTGACGCACGAAATCAACACCATCCGCCAGGACTAATCCTTCGGATTTAACACAGCGGCGCGGGGAAACTCGCGCCGCTGTGTTGTTGGGTGACTACTTTTCGACGAGGGTCACTTCGAACGAATACAGGTCGGGACGGTAGTAGTGCGATCCGTATTCAATGCCGACGCCGGAATTGTCAAACGCAGCGCGCTCCATCGTGAGCAGTGCCGTGCCGCGATCGATGTCCAATAATTCCGCCTCCGCAGTGTTCGCCGTGCGCGCGCCAATCTTTTGTTTTGCGACTCGAATCGTGACGCCTCGTCCGCGCAACAGTTCGTAGAGTCCCGACCGCGCGAGGTCGCCTTCCGTGATGTCAAGAAAATGTTCGGGCAGCCAGTTTTCTAGGACGGCGACAGGAACACCGTCGGCGATGCGCAATCGTTTGATATGAAGTACCTGCGAGCCGAGTGAAACACCAAGTCGATCGGCAACGGTCTCGTTCGCTTTGTCGACCGCGTAGGACAAGAGCGTAGTCGTCGGCTTCTTTTCACCTTTATGGAGGTCGTCAAACAGCGACGTCAACTCGAGGCCACGAGTGACCCGCCCGTGGACGACCTGCGTTCCGATGCCGCGGCGACGAACCAGCAGTCCCTTGTCGACAAGGTCTTGGATCGCGCGTCGGATGGTCGGTCGACTGAGGTTTAGGCGTTCACCCAGTGCCACTTCGTTTTCTAGTCGCGCTCCCGCCGGAAGGGCGCCATCCACAATCGCTTTTTCGATGCGTTGTTCGACCTGAAAGTAGAGGGGGATTGGCCCAGATCGATCCAGGTCTGAAAACAAATTCGCCATCACGTTGTTATTCACCGTGGTCTCCACCCCTTTCCAAAACGCCGTGTTGTCATATTGTACGGACAAACGACCTTTGCATCAGTGCGGCGGCTACGCTGGCGAGATGCGCAACGCCCGACTGCTCGTCCCCGCGATTCTCGCGATGGCGTTCTGGGCCACCAATTTCGTTTTCTCTCCAACCGTGATCGCGGCAGTCGGTGCCATTCAACTCACTGGCGCCCGGTGGTTTATTGCGCTGGTCATTCTTGTTCCCCTCGCCCTGGTCAGAGAGAAGACCTCCGTGGGCGTGGTCCTCGGCGAGTGGAAGATTCACCTCGTGCAAGCGTTGATGGGCAGCGTCGGCTACACGCTCTTGTTGTATTACGCGCTCGGGGTGTCATCGCCCGTATCCGCGGCAATTATCGTTTCGCTCAACCCCGCATGCATAGCCATTGCCGCGCGGTTCATTCTGAAAGAACAACTGTCCACGCGCGCGGTCATCGGCTTTGCGGTTTCTTTTGTCGGTGCGCTCGTCGTTGTCCTCGGAAGCGGTGCGCTCGGAACGTTCACCGTGTCCTACGGAGACGTCATGGTGTTCGCGGCCACACTGCTGTGGACCGCATACTCGTTGCTTGCCCCACGAGTTCAGACTCCTCCGATGACCGCCACCGCGGTTCAATCGGGAATTTCGGCGATTGTCATGATTCCGATCATGGTGATCGATATCGCACTCGGCAATTCCGCCTGGCTGCATCTCGGGGGGTTTGACTGGCTGGCAATTGTGTGGATCGGTCTCATGCCGTCGGCCGGGGCTTACGTGCTCTGGAACATCTCGTCGGAGCTCATCGGGCCGACCCGAACAGGCTCATTCCTGAACCTCATCCCAGTGTTCACGACGGTCTTGGTCATCGCACTCGGCGGAACGGTAACTCCGATGCAGCTCGTCGGGGGCGCACTCGTCCTTCTGGGAATCAGCGTTGCCAATCAACGCGCGCAAGCCACCAAAGTGACCCTCGCCTAGACTTGGCGAATGGCTCTCTCGATCGGCATCGTCGGACTCCCCAACGTGGGCAAGTCCACCCTTTTCAACGCGCTCACCAAGAACAACGTTCTCGCGGCGAACTATCCATTTGCGACGATTGAACCGAACGTCGGCATCGTCAACTTGCCGGACCCTCGCCTTGACGTCCTCGCCTCCATTTTTGGAAGCGAACGAATCCTTCCCGCCCCCGTGTCGTTCGTCGACATCGCGGGAATTGTCAAAGGCGCATCGGAGGGCGAAGGGCTGGGCAATCAATTCCTCGCCAACATTCGTGAGTCCGATGCGATCGCCCAGGTCGTTCGCGCGTTCGTGGACTCGGACGTCGTGCATGTCGCGGGCAAGGTTGACCCGAAAGACGACCTCGAGACGATCAACACCGAACTGATCCTTGCTGACCTGCAAACCCTCGAGAAGGCGATCCCGCGCTACGAAAAAGAGGTCAAGGGCAAGAAAATGGAGCCCGACGTGCTCGCCGCGGCGGTCGACGCACACAAGATTTTGAACGACGGCCACACCCTGACACAGGCAAAATTCGATTCGGCGCCACTTCGCGAACTCGGGCTTTTGACTGCGAAACCCGTCCTTTATATCTTCAACGTGGACGAGGCGGTCCTGACAAACGACGAGAAGAAGGCCGCGCTCGCCTCACTCGTCGCCCCGGCAAAGGCCGTATTCCTGGATGCAAAGGTCGAAAGCGAACTGATTGATCTGGATCCCGAGGATGCTCGCGAATTGCTCAATTCAATGGGACAGTCCGAAAGCGGGCTGGATCAACTTGCGCGGATTGGCTTCGACACCCTCGGACTGCAGACCTACCTCACGGCGGGCCCGAAAGAGGCGCGAGCATGGACAATCGGCAAGGGGTGGAAAGCGCCGCAAGCCGCTGGCGTCATTCACACCGACTTCGAAAAGGGATTCATCAAGGCGGAAGTCGTCGGTTACGCCGACCTCGTTGAATGCGGCTCGGTCGCCGAGGCTCGCGCAAAAGGCAAAGCGCGAATCGAAGGTAAGGACTATGTGATGAACGACGGTGACGTCGTGGAGTTCCGTTTCAACGTCTAGTTTTCTGGTGGCCG
>CANGCU010000160.1 GCA_947452355.1 Microbacteriaceae bacterium
ACCGTCATCGGTGCCGACGCGACCGTCACCGCCGCGGTCGAAGCCGGCCAGTTGCAGCTCAACGCGTTCGAACCCGTCATCGCATCGAGCATCCTGCAGTCGCTCGCGTGGATGACGAATTCGTTCCGCACCCTGCGACTCAATTGCGTCGACGGCATCACGGCCAACCGTGATCGTCTCGCCGCGATGGTCGCGAGCAGCGTCGGTGTCATCACCGCACTCATTCCCGTCATCGGATACGAGGAAGCGGCGAAACTTGCCAAGACTGCTCTTGCAACCGGCACTCCGATTCGCGAACTCGTCGTGGAGGCCGGGCTCATGTCGTTCGATGACGTCGACGCAGCGCTCTCGCCCGAAAAACTCAGTAACTCGGGCGATTAGTCGGCGGCACCGGTCTTCGCCCTCGCTTGTAAAGACGGGCTGAAACGCTGATAAGGTTGTGAGGTTGCCGTGTAACGGCCGCGGATAGAGAGCGCTTCACCAACCCGGTGTAGCACCGCGCAGCGAACCGAAGGGACTGAACACCATGGCACTCGATCTTGCTATCAAGAACGACATCATCAAAGAGTACGCAACTCACGAGGGTGACACCGGTTCACCCGAGGTTCAGATCGCGATGCTCACTCGCCGCATCAAAGACCTGACCGAGCACTTCCAGACGCACAAGCACGACCACCACTCGCGTCGTGGCCTGCTTCTTCTCGTCGGTCGCCGCAAGCGCCTTCTGGGTTATCTCGCCGGCGTCGACATCAACCGTTACCGTTCGCTCATCGAACGCCTCGGTATCCGTCGCTAATCGCGACCTCCTAAGTTCGAAGCCCCCGCCTCCACGCGGGGGTTTCGTCTATATTCCGCCAAAAAACGTGAGCGTCTGTTACCCTTTAACCGAGCACGGCGACAAGACGCTGGTCCTCGGTGGTGGTTTACCGAATGAAAGTCGGTGAATTTCTACTGGTGGCCAGCACGAGGCCGGGACTTCGCTCTATTGGATCAAGTCCGCGCGCATCGAATCTGTTGACCGATTCGCTCAGAAGTAAACGCACCCGCCCACACGGGGAGAGTGCCGTATGTATAAAGAGGAGAAAGACCTAATGGAAGGTCCCGAAATCAAGTTTGCCGAGGCCGTTATCGATAACGGTAAGTTCGGCAAGCGCACCATCCGATTCGAGACGGGCCGTCTTGCGCAACAAGCGCAGGGTGCGGTAGCCGCATATCTCGACGAAGAAACCATGCTTCTCAGCGCGACCAGCGCGAGCAAGCAACCGCGTGAAGGGTTCGACTTCTTCCCGCTCACTGTCGATGTCGAAGAGCGTTCTTACGCCGCGGGCAAGATCCCCGGTTCGTTCTTCCGACGCGAAGGACGTCCCTCGACCGAGGCAATCCTCGTCTGCCGTCTTATCGACCGCCCGTTGCGTCCGTCGTTCGTCGACGGACTGCGTAACGAGGTCCAGATCGTCATCACCGTTCTGTCCATCGCGCCGGGCGAGTTCTACGACGCCCTCGCGATCAACGCCGCCAGCGCCTCAACCCAGATTTCGGGCCTCCCGTTCTCGGGTCCCATTGCTGGTGTCCGCATGGTTCTCATCGACGGCAACTGGGTTGCATTCCCGACCGTCGACCAGGTCGCACTCGCCGTCTTCGACATCGTCGTTGCCGGTCGTGTCGTCAAGGGTAAGGACGGCAAGGACGACGTCGCCATCATGATGGTCGAGGCCGAAGCGACCGAAGGCTCGTGGAACCTCATTCAGGCCGGCGGCATCAAGCCCGACGAAGACATCGTCTCGCAGGGCCTCGAAGCCTCGAAGCCGCACATCATGGAACTCGTTCGCGCGCAAGAGAAGCTCGCTTCTCAGTCGGCGAAAGAAATCCAGCCGTACCCGGTGTTCTCCGACTACTCGGATGACGTCTACAAGGCCGTCTCGGACATCGCGCTCGAGGAACTCGGTCGCGTTTACCAGATCGCGGACAAGGTCGCCCGTCAGAAGGCCGACGACGAACTTAAGGACAAGGTCAAGGCTCAAATCGCGACCCATGTCGAGTCCGGTGGTTTGCCCGCCGACGCGCTCGGTCAGGTTTCTGCTGCCTACAAGTCGGTGACGAAGAAGGTCGTTCGCGGCCGCATCCTCACGGATGGCATCCGTATCGATGGTCGTGGCATGAGCGACATTCGTGCGCTTGACGCCGAGGTTCAGGTTCTGCCCCGTGTTCACGGTTCGGCCCTGTTCCAGCGCGGAGAGACCCAGATCCTCGGTGTCACGACGCTCAACATGCTCAAGATGGAACAGCAGATCGATTCGCTGAGCCCCATCACGAGCAAGCGGTACATGCACCACTACAACTTCCCGCCCTACTCGACTGGTGAGACCGGTCGCGTTGGTTCGCCGAAGCGACGCGAGATCGGGCACGGCTTCCTTGCCGAGCGCGCACTCGTTCCGGTTCTGCCGACCCGCGAGGAATTCCCCTACGCCATCCGTCAGGTGTCCGAGGCCCTCGGGTCGAACGGTTCGACCTCGATGGGTTCGGTGTGTGCATCGACACTGTCGCTGCTCAACGCCGGTGTGCCACTTCGCGCGCCTGTTGCCGGAATCGCCATGGGTCTCGTCTCGGACGAGGTCAACGGTGAAACCCGTTACGCGGCGTTGACCGACATCCTCGGAGCAGAGGACGCCCTTGGCGACATGGACTTCAAGGTCGCCGGAACGAAGGACTTCATCACCGCGATTCAGCTCGACACCAAGCTCGACGGAATCCCGGCGTCGGTCCTCACCAGCGCGTTGACTCAGGCCAAGGCAGCTCGACTCGCGATCCTCGATGTCATCAACGAGGCCATCGACGGACCAGACGAAATGGCACCGACCGCGCCTCGCGTGATTTCGGTCCAGATCCCCGTCGACAAGATCGGTGAACTCATCGGACCGAAGGGCAAGACGATCAACTCCATTCAGGACGAGACCGGTGCCCAGATTTCGATCGAAGAAGACGGAACCGTCTACATCGGATCGAACGACGGCCCGTCGGCCGAGGCGGCGCGTGATCGCGTCAACCAGATCGCGAACCCCATCAACCCCGAAGTTGGCGAGCAGTTCCTCGGAACCGTCGTCAAGATTGCGGCGTTCGGTGCATTCGTATCGCTCATGCCCGGCAAAGAC
>CANGCU010000161.1 GCA_947452355.1 Microbacteriaceae bacterium
GTCCACTTCGTCGATATCGAGCGAATCACCAAGACCGCGGATGCGTTCGATTTCCGACTCCGACAGGGGGGAACCGAGCGACGAAGCAAGTGCAGACCACCTGGAACGAGGGATTTCGTGAAACGGGGTGAGCCCAATCGAACTGTCAGCCATTTGCCCAACAATACTCCGACCGAAGGGCGGTTAGACTTGGGCTTATGTGCGGCATCGTCGGTTACGTAGGCCCTCGGGGCTCCCAAGAAGTGCTTCTGGGTGGTCTCGGTCGACTCGAATACCGCGGCTATGACTCGGCCGGCGTCGCCATCATCTCGACCGATTTGCAAACCCGCAAACGCGCCGGGAAACTGCAAACACTTCGGGATGAATTGATCGCCAATCCTCTCGATGATGGGCACACGGGAATCGGGCACACCCGCTGGGCGACCCACGGCGCGCCGAACGATCTCAATGCGCACCCCCACCTTGCGGATGGCGGAAAACTCGCCCTCATTCACAACGGGATCATCGAAAATTTCGCCGAACTCAAGGCCGAACTAGTCGCCGAGGGAGTCGAATTCACCTCAGAGACTGATTCGGAAGTCGCCGCGCACATGGTCGCCCGCGAATACCATCGCACGGCAAACCTGACCGAGGCGATGCGCGCTGTGGTCGCCCGTCTTGACGGTGCATTCACTCTGCTTGTGGTTCATGAAGATTCGCCCGGAGTCGTCGTCGGCGCTCGCCGAAACTCTCCGCTCGTCATCGGCCTGGGTGAGGGTGAGAACTTTTTGGGAAGTGACGTCGCGGCGTTCATCGAGTACACGAGCGATGCACTCGCGATCGGACAAGACCAGATTGTGACGATCACGAAAGACGATGTGTCGGTAATCGACTTCGATGGGAATACCGTCGAACCGGAACCGTTTACGGTGACCTGGGATGCGTCGGCCGCCGACAAGGGCGGCTGGTCGTCGTTCATGGCAAAGGAAATCAGTGAAGAACCGGCGGCCGTCGCCGACACTATTCGAGGTCGAATCAAAAACGGCGAGGTCCACATTGAGGGGTTTGAGCCAGCGGCCTTCAGCGACGTGGATCGAATCATCATCATTGCCTGTGGAACGGCGGCGTACGCGGGACTCGTCGGCAAGTACGCGCTCGAGCAGTGGGCTCGTATCCCCGTTGACGTCGAACTGAGCCACGAATTCCGTTACCGCGAACCTGTCATCTCGGATCGCACCCTGATCGTCTCGGTGAGCCAATCGGGCGAAACGATGGACACTCTCATGGCCGTCAAGTACGCGCGCGAGGTCGGTGCGCGAACGCTGTCGATTTGTAACACCCAGGGAGCGACAATCCCACGAGAGTCAGATGGTGTGATTTACACGCATGCTGGCCCCGAAGTTGCCGTCGCGTCGACGAAGGCGTTTGTCGCGCAGGTCACCGCCCTGTACCTGCTCGGTGTGGCAATCGCGCAGTCGAACGGCAAGGGTGACCCGGCCGTGCTCGCCGCCGTTGTTCGGGACCTCGAGGCAACTCCCACCATGCTCGAAACGGTGCTGAAGCACGGCGAGCACATCAAAACGTTGGCCAAATGGATGGCGGACACTCAGGCGATTCTCATTCTTGGGCGTCACGTTGGGTATCCGATTGCCCTCGAGGGTGCGCTGAAACTCAAGGAACTTGCGTATATTCACGCCGAAGGCTTTGCTGCGGGTGAACTCAAACACGGTCCCATCGCTTTGATCGAACCCGGCCAAGTCGTATTCGTGATCGTGCCTAGTCCTCGTGACCCTCACTCCCTGCACTCCAAGGTTGTGTCCAATATCCAAGAGATTCGTGCGCGCGGCGCGCGCGTCATCGCCATCGCCGAACAGGGCGACGCGGCCGTCCTTCCCTATGCCGATGAGGTCATCCCGATTCCGCTCGCATCCAGTTTTATTGAGCCCATCCTCGCTGTTGTGCCGTTGCACATCTTTGCGATGGAACTAGCGGCGGCAAAGGGGCTCGACGTCGATCAGCCTCGGAACCTCGCCAAGTCCGTCACGGTGGAATAACAATGCCGATTGTCGGACACGGAATCGACGTCGTCGACATTGCACGGCTCGACGCCACGCTCTCGCGAACTCCGGGACTTCGTGAACGACTTTTCGCCCCTGCCGAGCGCGAGCTTTCGATTGCGTCGCTCGCCGCCCGTTTCGCGGCGAAAGAAGCGCTCATCAAGGCTTTGGGGGGCAGCGACGCGGTGTCGTGGGTTGAGATTGAAATCACGCGCGATGACGGCCGTCCCGAATTTCGATTTTCGGGAGACACCGCGACGCGAATCGAACACCTCGGTCTCACTCTTCACCTCTCGTTGAGTCATGACGCTGGCGTCGCGATGGCGAGCGTCATAACGGAACAACCATGAGCACGCCACTCCGACGCGTGTATGTCTCTGCCTCGGCCATTCGGTCGAACGTCGAGCGACTTCGGGAGCTCGCACCAGCGGCGGACACCATGGTGGTCGTCAAGGCAAACGGGTATGGGCACGGCGCCGCGCTCGCTGCCCGTGCGGCGATCGCCGGTGGCGCCACCTGGATTGGCGTTGCGGACACCACCGAGGCGCTTCAACTTCGCGACGCCGGCATCACCGCGCCAATACTTGCGTGGCTGTTGGCGCCTGATGACGATTTCACGAGCGCAATCCAGCAGGGCATCACACTCGGTGTCTCGACTATCGACCAGATCGACGCCATCGCGGCTGTCGGCGGTGGGACGGTTCACCTCAAGATAGATACAGGACTCGGTCGAAACGGCGCCAGCCACCGGTACCTCGACAAATTCCTGGAAGCCGCGGCGGCGGCACACGCCTCAGGAACGCTCGTCGTCGACGGGTTGATGTCGCACGTGTCCGGGGCGTCTCGCGAGGCCGACCTGTCACAGGCCGAAATCTTCGTTCGCACACAGCAGCGACTGGCTGAACTCGGCATACATCCCCGAAACCTTCACGTGGCGGCGTCGGCGGCGGCAATTGACCACCCTTCGCTTCGATTCACGATGGTGCGGTTCGGAATTATCGCCTATGGACTGGCTCCAACCGCCGAACACGCGGACCTTGGACTGACTCCCGCCATGCGATTCGAATCGTCCGTAGTCAACGTCAA
>CANGCU010000162.1 GCA_947452355.1 Microbacteriaceae bacterium
AGCGCGGCGAGTTTGAGTGCGGACACATCAAACTGAGCAATCTCGCCTCGAATCTCGACGTCGATTGCGGCGATGGCGTGGTTTGCGAGTCCGGCAAAAATTTGTCCCAACTTTTCCATGAGAGGGAGTCCCGGTCGCACACTTTCGTCAATGACGCCCCCGGCGACGTTGACCGCGTCGGGAACCAGTTCGCCCTCGAGCGCGAGTTTGACGGACTTCGCGACGGAAATCCCCGCTTTCTCTTGAGCCTCATCCGTCGACGCACCGAGATGCGGGGTCAGTTGAATATTGTCCAGTCCCAACAGCGGCGAACCCGTTGGCGGCTCATCGACGAAAACGTCGAGAGCGGCACCCGCGATTCGATGTGACGACAGCGCGGCGACCAACGCATCTTCGTCGATGATTCCACCGCGGCTCGCGTTGACGATGCGAAGGGACGGTTTCGCCTTCGCAAACTGCGCGGCTCCAATCAGACCCGTCGTCTCCGGAGTCTTGGGAATGTGAACTGTGATGAAATCGGCGCGTTCCATCAACTCGTCAAGATCAACCATGTGCACCCCGAGTTGTTGCGCGCGAGCCGGAGGAACGAACGGGTCATACGCAACGAGTGTGACGCCGAATCCAGCCAATCGCTCGGCGACGAGCGCACCGATTCGGCCCAGACCGACGATTCCAACCGTCTTGTCAAAAAATTCGACACCGGTGAACGTCGAGCGGTTCCATTCACCGGCTTTCATCGACGCGTTCGCGTCCGGGATGAACCGCGCGAGAGATAAGAGGTGTCCGATGGCGAGTTCCGCAGCCGAGATGATGTTCGAGGTCGGCGCGTTGACCACCATGATTCCCGCGGCCGTCGCCGCCTTGATGTCGACATTGTCCAGCCCAACGCCTGCTCGCGCCACAATAACCAAATCGAGTCCGGCGGCAATCGCCTCGGCGTCGACTTTCGTTGCGCTTCGCACGAGCAATGCCTTCGCCCCAGGCAACGCGGCGAGAAGCGCCGATCGATCGGTTCCATCGACCTGGCGAATATCGAAATCCGGACCGAGAGCCTCAACGGTTGCGGGCGACAGTTCTTCGGCAATCAAAACGACGGGCTTAGCCACGGTTGTCCTTGTCGGTGCCGGGCGGTCCCATGTGAGCGACCGCGAGTGTTGGGGTTCCGCTACACACGGGAGGGCAGTGGCTCAATTCTAGTGCGCCACCGGGATCAGCCATTCGTGAGAAAGTCGATGACCAGTCGCAATTCGATCTCTTTTTCAAACGCCAGCGTCGTCAATGCGATGGCGTTGACCGTAGCAAATCCCGCGGTCAACGTGAGTGCCATCGCGCCAGCACCGCGGCGCCACGTGACGGCAACAGCACCGATGAAGACAACGACGGGCATCACCACTGAAACAATCAGCAATGTCCACGGCACCGAGTCGGCGGTGACACCGAATTGCGACTGGTAATACCCCGGCAGGTTGATGAGGTTTCCCAGCGCCGTCCAGAACGGATACGCGAACAGCAGGGCGGCGGCGAACGCAACCGTCAGTCGGCTTGTTAGGTTCACTGGGCCGGCACCCCGAAAAAGAGTGGGAAGGGAAACAGGATCACCAGTCCGATCGCGAGTGCGACGAATCGCCACCGAGTTGACGTCACTTGCGAGAACACCGTGAAGAACCAGAGCGCGGGCGCAACGATCGCAAAGAATTCGCCGAACTTGGACATCGCTTGTTGAAACTTGTCATCAATGCCAATCAACTGGTTCGCCTGCACGGCAAACAACCACGCGGCGACATAACCGAGGTACAACGCGCCGATTATCACGAAGGCTCCGCGTAGTCGCGGTGCCATCGGTGTCGGTTGGGCTTCGGTCACTCCCCCAGCGTAAATGACGGAACCCCGGGTCAACGCCCGGGGTTCCGCACCAAACCGTCGACTTAGCGCGCGGCGCTTCCGTCGGTGTAATCAGCGTCCTGTTGCTTCCACGCGAACAGCGCGCGAAGCTTTCGGCCGGTGGCCTCGATCGGGTGGTCCTCACCCTTCGCGCGCAGCGCCTTGAACTCGGGTGCTCCCGCGTCCTGGTCGTTGATGAAGCGGGTCGCGAACGCGCCGGACTGGATGTCCTTGAGGACTGCCTTCATGTTCTCTTTGACCGAAGGGTCGATGACGCGCGGGCCCGAAACATAGTCGCCGTACTCGGCCGTGTCGGAAACCGACCAGCGCTGCTTAGCAATGCCGCCCTCCCACATCAGGTCGACAATGAGTTTGAGCTCGTGGAGCACCTCGAAGTATGCAATCTCCGGCTGGTACCCGGCTTCGGTCAGAACCTCAAAGCCGTACTGAACGAGCTGCGAGGTTCCGCCACAGAGGACCGCTTGCTCACCAAAGAGGTCGGTTTCGGTCTCTTCCGTGAAGGTCGTCTTGATTCCGCCGGCACGAAGTCCACCGATTGCCGCGGCGTACGACCACGCCGTGTCCCACGCGTGACCCGATGCGTCGACCTCGACGGCGGCGATCACGGGAACACCGCGACCGGCAACGAATTCACGGCGCACCGTGTGACCCGGTCCCTTGGGGGCGACGAGGACAACATCGACACCCTCGGGGGCTTCGATGTAGCCGAATCGAATGTTAAATCCGTGGCTGAACAGAAGTGTCTTACCCGCCGTGAGGTTCGGCAGAACGTCGGCCTTGTACAGGTGGCGCTGGAACTGGTCGGGCGCGAGGATGACGATGACATCGGCCCACTTCGCCGCTTCGGCGGTCGGAAGCACGGTAAAGCCTGCTTCCTGAGCCTTGTCGATGGACGTCGAGTCGGGTTTCAGTCCGACAACGACCTCGACACCGGAGTCGCGAAGGTTTTGCGCGTGAGCATGTCCCTGCGAACCGTAGCCAATGACGGCGACCTTTTTGCCTTTGATGATCGAAAGGTCCGCGTCTTTTTCATAGACGACATCGGTCATGTTGTTTCTCCTTGTTGTGGGTGTCCTCAGGGGCTCCTGCGCCCCAAGTTTATTGGTTCTTAAAAATGCGTTCCGAAATCGACTTCGAACCGCGGCCCATCGCGAGCAATC
>CANGCU010000163.1 GCA_947452355.1 Microbacteriaceae bacterium
ATAGCGGGCCACGATCCGGGGCGGACGCCCCACAAGATCAAGGTTCCTCCGTACATCGCCACCAGAGCTCCGATGCGCAGTCGACGGGTTAGCCAATCTGCGGGAAGAGTCAATGCGATGCAGGCACTGGTGAAGAGCGTGAAACCGGCGGCGATGGGGATGTCCTTGACATTGAACAACGCGGACCCCGTCCACATCGGAATCGACATAAGAAGTGCTGCCGTGGCGACTCCCCACACTCGCGACCGGGTGACGAGCGAGACACCCCAACCCGCCGCGAATACGCCGATGAGCGAGAAAGCGATGACGGTGATGTGCCGAGCGTTGTACGCAGCGTCACTTATCGAGATGACTCCCCATGTTTCCGCCCCAGACAGAACGGCAACGACGTGTCCGATGAGGGTAAACAACGGGCCGTAGGAATACGGGTGACCTTGCGCCGAAGAGATGTGGATGTCCCCCGCGTGTGCTGGCGGCAGCGCATAAATTCCGTACAACAGGAACGTCTGAATCTTTTTGACGTGGAGGATTTCATCGCCGTAATATCCGAGCCGACCGACACCAGCGAAGGTGAAAACGGTCATCCCCGCGAGGTAAAGCCAGAGGACCCATTCGGTGGCGCGCTTGAAGACGGTCACAATCGGTACAACCCCTCGCTCGCGTAGTCGGTATCGATTTACTCTACTGAACGATTGCGAGTCAAAGGGTTAGACCCCGGGCCGTTGGTTCGTGAGTCCCCTGTCCATCGCTGCTCGCGCGGCGGTCACGCTTGTGCGATCGGAAACCTCGGGAACGCCAACCTGCCAGAACGCACCACCTTCGGTGAAGTCTTTTGCGCGAACTTTGGTGACGATGACGACACTTGTTGTCGCGGCCCTGGCCTTCTCCAGCGCATCGCCGAATTCGCTGAGGCTGTCGACCTCGAAGGTCACAGCTCCCATTGCGGCAGCGTGTGCCGCGAAATCGACCCGCGCATCCGAACCCGTTCCGGTTGAGTCGGCGAGCATGTTGTTGTAGGACGCACCGCCCTGGCTCGTTTGGAGTCGCTCGATTACGGCATAACCTTCGTTGTCACAAACGACGAGGATCATTTTGTGCCCAGAGAGCACGGAGGCGTAAATATCCGAATTAAGCATCAGATACGAGCCATCACCGACCATCGCGAACACTTCACCGGTTTGGCGCGCCATTGCGGCACCCCATGCACCCGAGATTTCGTAGCCCATGCACGAAAATCCGTATTCGCAGTCGAAGGTGGCGATTCCCTTGCTCATCCAGTTAATGTTGAGTTCGCCGGGCAATCCGCCGGCCGCGGTCAGAACATAATCGTCACTCGTGGCGGATTCATTGATGATGCCGACGAGCTGCGCATAGCTCGGAGGCCATACGCCGTCATCCGCAATGCGCCCATCAACGAACGCGCGCAAATCCCCTTGGGACTTGTGCATTCGAACGGTCCACGCAGCGTCCGTTGACCAATCGCCAAGAGCGTCGCTCATTTCCACAAGAGTCTCACGAGCGTCCGCCACGACGGGAAGAGAGCGATGTTTCATCGCGTCGAATCGAGCGGCGTTAATTCCAATGAATTGGGTCTCCGACGGGAACAGAGTCCACGACCCTGTCGTGAAGTCTTCGAGCCTCGTACCAACGGCGAGGATGATGTCGGCGTTACGGACAATGTCGTTCGCCGCATCCGCGCCGGTCACACCAACGGGGCCAGCGTAGCAGGGATGACTCGCCAGCAGGCTGGACTTTCCCGCCACCGTCTCAACAACGGGGATCCCGTGCTTTTCCGCGAAGGCCGCGAGTTCCGTCTCGGCCCGCGAGTAATGCACGCCACCGCCCGCGATGATCGCGGGGCGCTTTGCACCGCGTAGCAATTCGACGGCCTGGGCAAGTTGTGAGCGGTCCGGTCGAGGTCGCCGCATCCCGTGCACTGTCGTCTCAAAGAACGACTCGGGATAATCAAAGGCTTCTGCGGCGACATCCTGTGGCAAACCAATGAATGCCGGTCCACAGTCTCCGGGATCCAACATTGTCGCGACAGCGTTCGGTAGTGAACTCAGAATCTGGGCAGGGTGGGTGATGCGGTCCCAGTAGCGCACAACGGGTTTGAACGCGTCGTTCACCGTAATCGACGGGGTCCCGAAATGTTCGACCTGTTGAAGTACCGGGTCCGGAAGTCGCGAGGCAAACGTGTCACCGGCGATGAAAAGGACGGGAAGCCTGTTGGACATTGCGACACCAGCGGCGGTGACCATGTTCGTCGCACCGGGACCAATCGATGATGTACACACCATGATTTGCTGTCGCCGGGAAGCTTTGGCAAACGCAGCCGCGGCAAGCCCCATCCCTTGTTCATTTTGACCACGCCATACGGGTAGTTCGGCGCGGTGCATCTCGAGCGAGTGCCCGAGGCTTGTCACATTCCCGTGCCCGAAAATTCCGTAAACGCCGGGGAAAAGGGGAACGTCCGCACCGTCAACAACGGTGCGCTGCGCGATGAGGAAGCGCACGAGCGCTTCCGCGGTCGTGAGTCGAACGGTCTTAACGGGCATTGGTACCACCTGCGAGGTCAGTGACGGTTTCCCATGTCTTCGAATCCCATGATTCGATGAGGGCTTGCTGAACGCTGACGACGTCCACCGCTTCACGGAAGCTGGGCGAGAAGGGGACTTCGGTCGCAAGGGATTCGAGGAAGGAATAGTCCTCGATCGCCACGATATCTTCGAATCCGATCGGGTTTGCCTGTCCGGGGGAAAAGACGCCGTGGAACGGGAAACGGTCGCCACCAAGGATGGTGGTGTACCCCGAACTGGGGTCGTCGGTCAACTTGTAATACTGTAATTCGTTCATTTGCTCGAGGTTCCACCCGATGGCACCCTTTGTCCCGTAGACCTCGAAGGCGTTCTGGCTTTCGGGCCCCACCATCGTGCGGCTCACTTCAAATGTCCCGGTCGCACCGTTTTCAAACGTGCACAGCATCGACGCAAAGTCCTCGTTCTCGACGGCCCCCTTGGGGTCCTCTGGGCGACCGCGCCCGTAGTGGCTCG
>CANGCU010000164.1 GCA_947452355.1 Microbacteriaceae bacterium
CGACCCAGGGTGAACAGTCCCTCGACGGAAACGAGGCCGACGCGACCGATCGCGACAAGGGGCTCATCAACTACCTCATGCGTGACCGACACGGGTCACCGTTCGAGCACAACTCGATGACGTTCTATGTTCACGCGCCGATTTTCGTGTTCCGGGAATTCATGCGACACCGCATTGCCTCATACAACGAGGAAAGCGGACGCTATCGCGAACTCCGTCCCGTTTTCTACGTTCCGGGTCCCGACCGCAATCTTGTGCAAATCGGCAAGACGGGACATTACGAATTTGTCCCGGGAACTCCGGAACAGACCGAGCTCGTCGACCGCGAGGTGCGGGCCGTCTGTGAAGAGGCATATGAGTCCTACCAACGGATGCTCGAGGCCGGGGTTGCCCGCGAGGTCGCTCGAATGGTCTTACCTGTCACCATCTATTCATCGATGTACGTGACGATGAACGCCCGCTCGCTCATGAACTTCCTTTCACTTCGCACAATGCGCGAAGGAACGCACTTCCCCTCATTCCCGCAGCGTGAAATTGAAATGGTCGCGGAAAAGATGGAAAACTTCTGGGTTGATTTGATGCCCATGACGTCGGCGTCGTTCAACGCCAACGGGCGCGTAGCCCCCTAAGCACGAAGGAGGCGCAATGCCTCGAATTATCAGTGAACCGCAACCGCTCGAAACGGGTGCTCTTCGAATCATCCCCCTCGGCGGAATCGGTGAAATCGGTCGCAACATGACCGTCTACGAATTCGACGGCCGCCTGCTCATCGTGGACTGCGGGGTCTTGTTCCCCGAGGAAACGCAGCCCGGCGTCGACCTGATCCTTCCGGATTTCACACCCATTCGGGACCGGCTCGACGACATCGTCGGGATCGTGTTGACGCACGGTCACGAGGACCACATCGGTGCGGTTCCGTACCTGTTGAAACTTCGCGAAGACATCACGCTGTATGGCTCGCGGCTGACGCTCGCTCTCATGGAAGCGAAGCTCAAGGAACACAAGATCACCCCCAAACTCAAGGTTGTCTCTGACGACCAGCGATTGAACGTCGGGCCGTTCGATCTCGAGTTCGTTGCGGTCAATCACTCGATTCCCGATGCGCTCGCGGTCGCGATTCGCACGCCCGCCGGTCTCGTTCTGGCCACGGGTGATTTCAAGATGGACCAACTGCCACTCGACAACCGACTCACGGACCTGCGCGCGTTTGCGCGACTCGGTGAAGAGGGTGTCGATGTCTTTATGACCGATTCGACGAACGCGGATGTTCCCGGCTTCACACCTCTTGAGCGTCACATCGGACCGGTCATCGAGCAGGTCATGCACCGAGCGAAGGGCAAGGTCGTCGTCGCGAGCTTTGCGTCGCACGTTCACCGAGTCCAACAGATCATCGACGCCGCAGTGGCCAACGGTCGCCACATCGTGTTTGTCGGTCGGTCGATGGTTCGCAACATGGGAATCGCGTCGGAACTGGGATATCTGACGATTCCCGCGGGAACCGTCGTCGACCTCAAGGACGCCGTCGAAATGCCCGACGACCGTGTCGTGTTCATGTCGACCGGGTCACAGGGCGAACCGATGGCGGTGTTGTCGCGCATGGCGAACCAGGAACACCAAATCGAGGTCGGAAAAGGTGACACGGTCATCCTCGCGTCCTCGTTGATTCCCGGAAACGAGAACGCGGTCTATCGCGTCATCAACGGGCTCATCGCTCTCGGTGCGAACGTCGTCCACAAGGGCAACGCCAAAGTTCACGTTTCCGGTCACGCGGCCGCGGGCGAACTGTTGTACTGCTACAACATCGTCAAACCGAAAAACGTCTTTCCGATTCACGGCGAGGTGCGCCACCTTCACGCGAACGTCGCGCTTGCCATCGAAACAGGTGTTCCTGTGCAGAACACGCTCATCCCCGAAAACGGGACGGTTGTTGACCTCAAGGACGGGCGAATGAACATTGCCGGTCAACACGACATCGGGTTCGTTTACGTCGACGGCTCGAGCGTCGGCGAGATTACGGACGCCGACCTCAAGGACCGACGTATCCTCGCGGAGGAGGGCTTCATTTCGATTTTCGTCGCGATCGACCCTCGAACCGGCGCGGTCGTCGTTGGACCCGAGATCCACGCCCGCGGGTTCGCTGAAGACGAATCGGTGTTTGACGATGTCAAACCGCAGATCGTCAAAGCACTCGCCGAGGCGGCAACCTCGGGAACGAACGACGCGGGTCAGTTCCAACAGGTCGTCCGTCGAGTTGTCGGCCGTTGGGTGAACACGCAACACCGCCGTCGCCCGATGATCGTGCCCATAGTCATCGAGGCGTAAACCGCACCAATTCACGGAATGTGGGTGTCGCACCCCGATTTGTGGGGTGCTCGCGGGTAACCTCAATCCATGGCTGGACCGTCGCGCCCGAAACCGGGAAACCCGCGGAGAGCTGCCCCCACGAGGCCGCTTCCGCGGGCGACGGTGCGCCCACAACGCCCGCCCGGGCCGAATTTCTTCGTCGTGATGTGGATGGGGCTCGCTCATGCCGCGGGGGCAACGTTCCGCCTGTTCTTGGCGGACAAGGTCGAGAAAGACGAACGCCGCGACGGACTGCCATTCCTTCTCGTTGTCCTCGCGGTCATCGGCGGCGTGGTCGAGTGGTTCGTGCCCACGATTGACTGGGTTCGGCTCGTGGAAGAAGTGTCGGTCGGCGGATTCCTCGGCCGCATCGCATTTGGTCTTCCTGTTGTGTTGGTGTTGTTCGCCGGGTGGTTGTTTCGCCACCCGACAATCGATTCCGACAACCGCCGAATCGCTGTGGGCCTCGGACTCTTCCTCATCTCGGCCGCCGCACTCGTGCACATCGGGTCGGGATTGCCTCAACCCAACGGCGGACTCGCCGGACTCGCCGCAGCGGGTGGCGTCATGGGGTGGCTGGTCTCGAACTGGTTGACGACGACCGCAACCGCCTGGGTCACCGTCCCGCTCTTCTCGATCCTGATCCTGGTGTCCATCCTCATCGTGACCAGGACTGCACCTTCACGTGTGGCTGAGCGCGTGCGCGAAC
>CANGCU010000165.1 GCA_947452355.1 Microbacteriaceae bacterium
TCCACCTTCGAGGACCGCGACGACCGAGTTGGTCGTTCCGAGGTCGATTCCAACAGCTCGTGCCATTGTGTCTTTCCTTCCCGCCGTTGCCGGCGATGTTTCGGTTTGGTGTGAAAGTCTCGCGGTGGCTGCCAGTCTGACTGACAACTTGAGCCGCGTTGTGTCAAGTTTGACATCTGTGGATAACTTTGTCAAGTCGACATCGCAGAATCTGAGCGTGAGTCGCTCAGGTTTGAATTTTCGTCTGCCATTCTTCCGAAATTCACTCAACTCGCGCTAGCGTTATGCCATGACCAACAACGCTGTCGATCAGGCTCGAGGTAAGACGCCATTCATCCAAACGCTCTCGTGGGCGCTGTGGGACTGGGGAACCTCGGCGTTCTCGGTTCTCATCACGACGTTCGTCTTTGCGCGATACATCGTGTCGGATTACTTCATCGACCCCGACGTTGTCGCAGCCTTCAAGCCTCGACCCGGGGTGACCATTCTGGGCGGCTACGAAGAGCGTGTCTACAACGCCGCAAGTTCCGCGCTGACCGCGAACCTGGGTTGGGCACTCGCCATCGGTGGGATTATCGTTGCCGTCCTCGCGCCGATCGTTGGGCAGCGAACCGACCAGGGGGGCCGTCGCCGTCGTTGGCTGGGAATCAACACTCTCGTCGTCATCGTGGCGACACTCGCAATGTTCTTCGTCCAAGGAACTCCGGATTTCTTCATCACCGGACTCGTGCTGATCACCGTCGCCACCGTGTTCTACGAAATGGCGAACGTCAACTACAACGCGATGCTCCTCCAGATTTCCACTCCCGCCAACATCGGACGAATCAGCGGTTTCGGCTGGGGACTCGGATATCTCGGCGGAATCGTCGTGCTGGTCGTCGCACTCATCGGCTTCATCCTCGGTGACACCCACTGGTTCGGTGTGAGTGAAGACCTCGGACTCAACATTCGATTCATCGCGTTGCTGGCGGCGGTGTGGTCCGCGATCTTCGCGTTACCCGTCCTTTTGTTCGTCCCCGAAAACACTGCGGTCGACCCCGACGCCAAGCTCGGAATCTTCGGGTCGTACGCCAAGGTCTTCCGCAAAATCGCGAGCCTCTGGAAGAACGCCCCGCAAACCTTCTATTTCCTCGTGGCGAGCGCCGTCTTCCGCGACGGACTTGCCGGCGTCTTCACGTTCGGTGGAATTCTGGCCGGCAAGGTCTTCGGGCTGACCGATACCGAAGTCATCTTCTTCGCGATCGCCGGAAACCTCGTTGCTGGATTCGGCGTCTTCGCCGGTGGAGTGCTCGATGACCGGTTCTCCTCCAAGGGCGTCATCGTCGGGTCGCTTCTCGGGCTCGTGATTTCGGGTTCACTCCTGTTCGTCTTGCACGACGGCGGGCCGTCGACCTTCTGGATCTTCGGGCTTCTTCTCACGATGTTCGTTGGCCCTGCACAGGCCTCAAGCCGTTCGCTCATCGCGCACCTCGCGCCCGAGGGTGGCGAGGGTGAACTGTTCGGCCTCTACGCAACGACCGGGCGTGCCATCTCGTTCATCACGCCAGCACTGTTCGCGTACTTCGTCACACTGGGCGGCGCTGACTACTGGGGGATCCTCGGAATCGTCGCGGTAATCGCCCTCGGTCTCGTCTTGATGTTGCCGCTTCGACCGAAGTTCGTTCGCTAGCTAAGCACCGATTTCGACGTCGGGAAGTGGCGTTGCCGAAACGTCCCCGCGAAGTCGCTTGAGCAGCACCTCCGCCGAGATGAGGCACATCGGGAGTCCGATTCCGGGAATTGTCCCCGAACCGACGTAATACAGGTCGTCGACCTTTTTCGAGATGTTGCCCGCGCGGAAGACGGCACTCTGCATGAGCGTGTGAGCGGGGCCGAGCGCGTTGCCCTTCCACGCGTTCAAGTCGTCGTGGAAGTCAGCCGGACCGACCGTCCGGCGCAGCACGATGCGCTCGCGGAAGTCGGGGATTCCCGCCCATCGCGCGATGTCGTCAATCGTGCGGTCCGCGATTTCTTCGATTGCGGGGTCGCCTTTGCCGTCGAGCCCGCCCTTACCGAGGTTCACATCCGCCGGGCAGGGGACGAGCACGAAGATGTTCTCGTGGCCCTTCGGGGCGACCTCGGCGTCGGTCTCGGACGGCTTGCACACATAGAACGACGCGGGATTGGGCATCGTCGGATTCTTGGCGAACACCTTCGAGAAGTTGTCGTCCCAGTCCTCGGTGAAGAACAGGCTGTGGTGAAGCAATTCGGGAAGTTTGCCCTTGACCCCGAGATACATCAGCACCGCACCGGGGCTCGGAACCTTGTTGTCCCACCACGTTTCGGGGAATGTCTGCAGATCGTCCGGCAGCAATTGCGTTTCCGTGAAGTGCAGGTCCGCACCCGACACGACGATGTCGGCCTCGATGGTGTGTTCGACTCCTTTGGCGTCGCGGTAGGTCACGCCGGTAGCTTTCGCGCCGTTCGTTCGATCGACAGTGATTCCCGTGACCGGCGAGTTCGTGTGGATGACGACCCCGGCCTTGATCGCAAGGTCGCGAATCGCGTGAATCACTCGCGTGAAACCGCCCTGCGCATACAAAACGCCGTCGACGAGGTCGAGGTGGCTCATGAGGTGGAACATCGCCGGGGCGTTGAAGGGGCTCGCTCCGAGGAAGACCGCGGGGTAACCGAGAATCTGCTTCGCGCGCGCCGATTTCACGTGACGACCGACGAACGACCAGATGGTTCCGGTGAGTAAACGAACGAGCGTTCCGATTCGACCGAGGACTTCGCGGTTAAACAGCGGGATCAGGCTCTGGAACGAGGAATACAGGAAATACTTCTTGGCGACCTCGTAGGTCTCGGTCGCTGAGTCCAAATATCGTCCGATGGATGCGCTCGATCCCGGCTCAATTGATTCGAAGACGGCGATGTTCTTGTCGCGGCCGACCTCGATGTCGACGTGTTCGGCTTTGCTCGCGCCTTTCGGTTCGAAGAACACACGATAACCGGGGTCCAGAAGGCTCAGGTTCAATTCCTTCGCA
>CANGCU010000166.1 GCA_947452355.1 Microbacteriaceae bacterium
GTTTTCGGGCCAGATCACGACGTCGACCGTGCCGATCGTGGCGGCATTCATCGCGGCCACGTGATTCGCAATCGC
This sequence comes from Microbacteriaceae bacterium, assembly GCA_947452355.1. Classification (GTDB taxonomy): domain Bacteria; phylum Actinomycetota; class Actinomycetes; order Actinomycetales; family Microbacteriaceae; genus MWH-TA3. Next base: position 76 of record CANGCU010000166.1, read on the forward strand.
GTCACCTTGACGAGCGGTCGAGAACAAGGACGAATCGCTGTTCCCTTGCACCGCGGCGACCCTCACCGATCCAGTCGGGGCTTGTGCGAGAAGCAAGTATGGACCGGGAAGCAGCGCGAGGAGTCCGATGGTGATTCCCGACAAGTGAACGGCTTTTCCCTTGATGATCGACACGTTCTGCCAGGTGAGGACGTACGCGACGACGACGAGCACGATGACGGCGCTCGCCCCCGTCAACCCGAAAAGAGTTGCGAGGTAACGGAAGGGCGTGTCGGCAAGTCCGTGGCTGACGCGCGCCCAGCCGAAGCCTCCCCACGGCCACTGAGCGGCGATTGCTTCGCGCGCTACCCACGCAGCCGCGACAAAGAACGCAGCGAACAATCGTCCACCGACGGAGTGCAGATTCAGCCGGTCGGCACCCCTCCACGCTGCACCGATGGCGATGCCGCCGACCGAGAACAAAACCGTTTGAAGTCCGACCAGACCGAGCCACGGTGCGAGCCCCAGATAAACCGAGACCCACTTCACCACCGCTCCGTAGTAAACGAAACCTGTGACGGCACCGAGGATTATGGATTGCCCGATCGTCACGCGCCGGAACGCGAACACCATCAGCGGCAGGCCAACAAACAGGAGCGGCCAGATGCCAGGTTCTGGAAAGGCGAGACTGGCAACGAAAGCCCCGACGCCCGTTTGGGCGATACGACCGACCAGAAATTTCACGTTGTCAGCCTATTCGCTAGAGGGTTGCCGAGTCGGCGACGATTCCACGACGAATGAGCGGAATCGTGTCCCGCGCGATTGCGGCGAGTTCGGGTTCGGCGACGTGCGAAATCTGGTCGAGTGAGTCCACGACCTGTTTCGCCCATCGCACGAAATCACCACCGGCCAGACCGCATTCACGCAACACGTCCTCGAGTCGCTGACCCTTTGCCCAGCGCTGGATGCCTAACGCTAAACCGAACGCGAGAGGCGGTGTGATGTCGAGATCTTCGGCGGATTCTGCGTCACTGAGCGCGTCCCACAGTCGTTCCATCGCGGTGGTGACCTCGCTGAATGACCCCTTGGGAATTCGCATGGTGAGGTTGTTGTCGTCGTCGCGTCGTGACTCGTACATCACGGTCGACAGAGCAGCGGCGAGCAGCGGTCCGTCAAGCCCCTCCCACAGGCCGGCGCGCAGGCACTCCGCGATCAAGAGGTCGCGTTCGCCGTAGATGCGTTTCAGCGCCGCGCCAGCGTCCGTGAGTGTGTAATCCTCGCCGTCTTCGACGAGGTACCCGTGACGGTGAAGCACACGGCAGACCCGGTCAAATACGCTCGCGATGGCGCCGGTCTTGTTCCTGATCTGATTGGCTAGCCGATCGGTTTGGCTCTGCAACTTCCAGAACCGCTCACCCCAACGCGCGTGCTTCTCGCGTTCGGGGCATGGATGACAAGCATGTTTGCGCATTCGCGACCGTAATTTCTCGATCTGGTCAGCGCGCTTCCTGGCCACCGCGTGCGGAGTGTGGCCACCACGATTCGTCTTGCCCTCGAGGTCCGTCAGTTCGCGGCGAATCTTGGAATATTCCCGAAAGTCCCCCAGGTGACAGTTCATCGCCTCGGCGTATTCCGACAGCGACCGCTGATTTTTTCGAACCGTCACTGCGAGGTCGACGACGGCACGGTCTGCCTGGAACTGGGCGAACGACTGTTCGAGAATTTCGCGCGCCGCGTTTCGGCCGTAACGTTCGATGAGGTTCACCGCCATGTTGTAGGTGGGAACGAAACTCGAATACAGCGGGTACGACCGGCGTGACGCGAGCATTCCCAGCGCGTGGGGGTTCATGCCGTCTCGCCAGACGATGACCGAATGGCCTTCGACGTCGATTCCGCGTCGACCCGCGCGTCCCGTAAGTTGCGTGTATTCACCCGGCGTGATCGCAACGCGTGATTCGCCGTTGTATTTGTCGAGTTTCTCGAGGACGACGCTTCGGGCCGGCATGTTGATTCCGAGCGCGAGGGTTTCGGTCGCGAACACGAGTTTGACGAGTTTGCGGCGGAAAAGGTGCTCGACAATTTCCTTGAACACGGGAATCAACCCCGCGTGATGGGAGGCGACGCCGGCCATGAGTGAGTCTTCCCACTCGTGGAAGCCGAGTGAGGACAGATCGTCGCCCGACAGGTGCGCGGTTCGATTCTCGATCACCGAACGTATCTCGTCGCGTTCCTCCGGTGTCGTCAGAACCTCGCCCGAGAACAACACATCGCGAACGGCGTTGTCACACCCTTTGCGCGAAAAGATGAAAAAGATTGCGGGAAGCATGGTGTGGTCGTCGAGGACAGATGCGATGTCCACCGGCGCGCTGCGACGTTCGCGCGGGTTTTTGGCGTCGAATCGCTGACGAATTCGTTCGCGGGGGTACGAGCGGCGACCGTGTCCCCCCGTCTGACCGCTACCGAATCGGTGCTGACCACGCCCGAGACCCTGGACGTCACGGTGGATTCGCGGTGGGTTTTGAAACTCGCCACCAGGCTCGAAGAGTTCATACAATTCGCCACGGGCATAAACGTGTTGAAAGAGCGGAACGGGCCGCTCTTCGGACACGATGATGTCGGTGTGCCCGCGAACCGCGCGTAGCCACTCGCCGAACTCTTCGGCGTTCGATACCGTCGCTGAAAGCGACACCAACGCGACGTCTTGAGGCAGGTGCAGGATCACTTCCTCCCACACGGGTCCGCGAAACTTGTCCGCGAGGTAATGAACCTCGTCCATGACAACAAACCGCAATTCTTTCAAGAGGTCGCTCTGCGCGTACAACATGTTGCGGAGGACTTCCGTCGTCATGATGACGATTCGGGCGGTCGGATTGATGCTCGTGTCGCCGGTGAGGAGCCCGACCTCGTCGTTTCCATACACGGCTTGAAGGTCTTGGAACTTTTGGTTCGACA